>NZ_JBHWGV010000073.1:0-11409 GCF_042732955.1 Kitasatospora sp. NPDC059747
CCGCGCGCGGCGCGGTGTGTGTCACACAAACACACTCGCCCCCACACCCAGTTTTCCTACCTGTCCCCCCGGGCCCGCCGCGGGTCGCCCCCCCCCCGGCCCGGCCGGGATCACCCCGGCGCGCTGGCAGAATTGGGGTGTGATCGACGCACGACGGCTGCGGACCCTCCGGGCCGTGGCGGACCACCGCACCGTGACCGCGGCCGCGGCCGCCCTCTACCTGACCCCCTCCGCGGTCTCCCAGCAGCTGGCCGCCCTGGAGCAGGAGACCGGCCACCACCTGCTCGCCCGCGAGGGCCGGGGCGTGCGCCTCACGGCGGCCGGGGAGATCCTGCTCGGCCACGCCGACGCCGTCCTCGCCCAGCTCGAACGGGCGGAGGCCGACCTCGCCGCGTACAGTGCGGGCGTCGCGGGGGAGGTCACCGTCGCCTCCTTCGCGACCGGCATCGCCCTCGTCCTCGCCCCCGCCATCGGCCTGCTCGCCGCGCGCGCCCCCGGCGTGCGGCTCAAGGTGCTGGACGCCGAGGGCGACGCCAGCCTCCCGATGGTCCTCGACGGGCGCGCGGACCTGGCTGTGGCCGTCGAGTACCGCGGCGCCCCGCGCGCCGACGACGCCCGGCTCACCCGCGTGCCGCTGTACGCCGAGCCGTTCGAGGCCGTCCTGCCGCTCGGCCACCCGCTGGCCGCCGGCACCGGCCCGATCGCCGTCGCCGACCTCGCCGCCGAGCCCTGGATCGGGCCCTACCCCGGCAACCCCTGCCACGACGTCGTCCTGCTGGCCTGCGAGCACGCCGGCTTCCAGCCCCGCCTCGTCCACTCCTCGGACGACTTCCGGGCCGTCGTCGCCCTCGCCTCCGCCGGCGCGGGCGTGGCCCTGGTGCCGCGCTCGGCCCTGCGCGGCGTCGACCTCGGGCAGGTGGCCGTCCGCCCGGTGGACAGCGAGCTCGCCACCCGCCGCGTCTTCGCCGCCGTCCGCGCGGGCGCGGACGGGCACCCGCTGATCCGCCCGGTGCTGGACGCCCTGGCCGAGGCGGCCACGACGACCGCCTGAGGTCGTACCGAACTGCCGGGCCCGGGAGAACGAGCCGATCGGCACCGTCTTGTCGGCCCCGTTGCGGGACTTGGCAGCGGGACTCCGGCACGAGTCCCGACTTCCGGCGCAGGCAAGGCCTCTACGGCGCGAGTGGAGCTCGCCGGGCATTCACCTGAGTACATGGCCCGGACACGGGCCCACCCATTTGGGCGGCGCGTGCGGCGGGTCAACCCGCCCGGGACATCCGGTGTCGTGAAGATCGCTTCAGGAGGTGGCCCCCGTCGTGATCGTCATCATCGTGGTCCTCGCCGCCGCGCTGTCGGCGTCGGTTGCTGCGAACCGGTACCTGCGCCCAAGGATGGTCACCGAGACCGACCAGGGGATGAAGGTCCAGGAACTGATCGGCCCCATGCAGACCCTGACCATCCTGCTGCTGGCCTTCGTCCTGGTCACCGCCTCCGCTTCGTACGCTCAGGCCGGCGACGCGGCCCGCCGCGAAGCCCACGAGCTGGCCCACCTGGCCGCCATGGCCACCTACGCCCCCGAGCCCCAGCAGAGCCAGCTGCTCCAGGACGTGGTCTGTTACGCCCGTACCGTACGGACGGCCGAGTGGCCCGCCATGGCCGCCGTACGCAGCTCGGACGCCTCGGACCAGTGGAGCTACGCATTTCGCGGAGTGTTCCGGACACTGCGCACCGAGCAGGCGTTCGGGATGCTCGTCGCAGCCGACGACCAGCGCTCCCTCGCGCGAGAGGAACGGGTGGCGCAGGCCAGCCCCAGCATCCCGGCTCCGATCTTCTGGTTCCTGCTGACCGTGCTCGCGATGACGGTGATCGCCCTGGGCATCGCCGTGCCACACCGGGACAACCGCGGGCAGCTCGCGGCGCTCGTCGCCATCACCGTCCTGCTGGGCAGCGCGCTCGTCATCATCCAGAACGTCGACCGGCCCTTCGACCAGCTCATCAACGTCCCGCCCACGGCCATTTACACCGTTGAGACCCAGGTTCTGCACGACCTCCAAGCAGCCCACCCCGGGGCCGTGCTCCCGTGCGGTGCCGACGGAAACAGGAGCTGACTTACTGGCCAGGCGTGTCGTCGCATCGGGAGGGATCCGGCCGTGCCCGCTCCCGCCAGGCCGGGGTTGGATCGGCGCTGCGAGCCTGATGCAGGTGGTGTCACAGAATCCACTAACTCGCTCTCTGGCTCTCTGGCTCTCTGGCTCTCTGGCTTTCTGGCCGCGCGGTCTTCTTGTCGACGATTCCCCGCCGAGTCCGGACGCCCGCAGGAAGTGAGGACTCATCGGCGGTGTCTGCCCCGGCGGGCGGCCGGAGCCGGGTAGGGGATGCGCAGCCTGCGGGCCAGCGGGGCGACCACGGAGTCGGCCCCGAGCGGGCGGGCCAGCACCAGCACCGAGGCGAGGACGGCCGCCGAGCCGAAGCCAAGTGACGTCATGGCGGCGATCGCCCCGCCGTCCAGCAGGTCGTCGGACCATCCGGCCAGGCAGTACCCGGCCAGCGCGCCGGGCGCGCCGGCGATCACCAGCGTCAGGTGGAGGCGGACGATCCCGCCGTCGTCCAGCCCGCTACGGGCCGGCGTGTATTGGGTGCCTGCCGGCGGAGGGCTGGTCCGGAGCGCCGCGGCCTCCCGGCGGAGTCGGCGGTCCAGCGCCCGGCTGGTGATGGCGGCACCGATCAGTACGGCGAGGGTGTGCGCCACCGCCATGCCGACGATGATCCAGCGGCTCGGCAGCACCAGGAAGGCGACGGCGGAGAGCAGCACGTTGCTCCCCGCGGTCACTGCGGTGAGCCAGAAGGGCGTGCGGGCGTCGCCCATCGCGTAGAAGCCGCGGGCCAGCGTGTACTGGGCGCAGAAGGCCGGCAGGCCGAGCGCGAAGGCCGCCAGGGTCTGGGCGATCACTTCGGTGTCGGCGGTCGAGACGCCGCCGTGACCGTAGGCGAGGTCGGTGATCGGGCCCGCGAGGGCAAGGAGGCCCAGGGTGGCCGGGACGATGATCCCGGCCGTCGTCCGCAGGGTCCGGGCGAGTTCCCGGCCGACCTCGGTGAACCGGCCCGCCGTCGCCGAGCGGGACATGCCCGGCAGGATCGCCGTCACCAGGGAGACCGAGACGATGCCCTGGGGGACGTTGAAGAGCAGGTAGGCGTTGTTGTAGGCGCTGTAGCCCAGACCGGCGGTCAGTCCGTCCCCGTGGGCCTTGGACAGCGCGCCGGTGGCCAGGTTCGTGATGGCGAGGAAGGACAGCTGGGTGACCACAACCAGCAGAAGGGCCCACCCGGCCGCCCGCAACGGGCCGGCGAGGTCGGCACCGCGCCAGTCGAACCTCGGACGGTAGCGGAAGCCGGAGGCGCGCAGCGAGGGCAGCAGCGCGAGCGCCTGCACCAGGACGCCGAAGGCGCTGCCCAGGCCCAGCAGAGCGGCTCCGCCGCCGGAGACGTCCTCCGCCGAACCCGCGTAGTCGTAGAGCACCAGGTAGAGGGCGAAGACGGCGATGACGACGGCGTTGTTGAGCACCGGTGCCCACATCATCGCCCCGAAGCGGTCGCGGGAGTTGAGCACCTGCCCCAGCAACCCGAACAGCCCGTGGAACAGGATCGCCGGGAGGCAGTACCTGGCCAGCGCGAGGGTGAGTTCGCGCTGCGCCGTGTCGTGCGGACCGTAACCGGTGTACGCGTCCACGATCGTCGGCGCACAGGTGAAGGCGAGCGCGGTGATCACGAGCAGCGCCGTCCCACAGGCCGTCAGCAGTCGGTTGGTGTACGCCGCGCCGTGGTCGTCGTGCTGCTGGGCGGCCCGGACCAGCTCCGGGACGAACACCGAGTTGAGGACGCCGCCGATCAGCATGATGAAGATCGTGTTCGGCAGCAGGATCGCCACGGCGTAGCCGTCCCCGACCGCGGCGGTGCCGAGGGCGGCGGCGATCACCGCGGCCCGGACGAAACCGAGCGCGCGCGAGGTGAGCGAGCCGAGCGCCATGATCAGGCTGCCGCTGGAGGTCCGGCCGGCCCTGGCGGTGGCAGACGCTTCGTTGACGGCTGAACCGGCGGCCGGGATGGAGATGCTGGGAGGCGCCGGGGCCGGCGGAACCCCGTGGGAGGGGGTGGCCGTCGGGGTGTCGTACGGGCCAGTCGGCTCGCAGGTGCTGGGCATGGTCATGTGGTTCTCTGTCTCTCGGTGCCCGGGGCGCTTCGGTCGGATGTCGCTCAGCCCGTCTTCGCGGCGATCGTCCGGGTCAGCCAGGTGAATGCGGACGGAACCAGCCGCTTCCAGGTGGAGGTCAGATGCGGCCCGTCGACCTCCACCGGGGTGACGGAGGTCGGTGCCTTGGCCGCCTTCTGCAGGGCCAGCGCGTCCTCGTAGCCGTCGCCCTTCTGGCCCGTCAGGTAGAGGGCGACGTTCGGCGGTGTCTGCGCGTGGGTCAGCGTGTAGAGCGGGTTGGAGATCTCCCGCAGGTGCGGGTCCTTCGCGGTGAGCGAGTCCCGCTGACCGTTCGGGTCGTTGTAGCCGGACATGCCGATACCGGCGTGGTAGCGGTTCGGATGCGCCAGGGCGAGGCGCGCGGCGCAGTGTGCGCCTGCCGAATAGCCGGCCACGGCCCAGTGTTCGGGGCCGGGCTCGGCGCGGAAGTTGTCGAGGATCATCTGCGGGACGTCGCGCGCCAGCCGGGTCTCGGCGTTGACCTTGCCGTCCACGCGGGAGATCCGGCCCTTCACGTCGGTCGTCCTCACGTCCTTCGGCACCGCGTTGTCGTCGACCGGCCCGAACTGCTGGATGGCCTTGGGCTGTTCCGGAGCGCCGGGCCCGACCTTGTTGGGCACCGCTTCCTCGACTGGTGGCACGGGAACGGCCCGTACGTGGCTGTCGGTACCGAGCAGGTCTCCCCAACTGCCGTAGAGCTGGCTGCTGTTGTTGACGACGACGAACACGAGCGTGATGGCGGTCGCTTGGGTGAAGAGGACCATGGCGAGACGACTTGCGAAGCGGAGTGGCTGCGGACCGCCCACCCGGTTCCAAAGGGACATCAGGAGGCCCACGGAAAGGGGGACGAAGACGATCGAGAGAAAGAGAAAGTGTGAGCCAGTCAGTTTCATGTGGGTGAGGTTCGGAGGGATGACTCTGCTTGAGTCCTGACGGCAAGGCGGTTGCTCGGCTCGCCGTGTGTTCAGGGGGAGAATATGAGCCGACATGACGACTTTCGTTGACTCGTCAGCCGTCGAAATATGGCGAATCGGCTGGGGCGGTCCGCGGATCTCAGGCAACCCTCGAAGGCCCCGCCTGCGACGGTGCTCTTCGCCGTGTCACTGGAGTCGGTGGAACCAGTGCCGGCGGCCGGGCTGGCGGTGATCGCGACAGCGGAGGCCTTCGGCGCACTGCCGCCATCGCAGCCACTGGGGCGGCCGTAGCCACCGGCGGTGACGTGTGCCGGCGGTCTTGGCGTTGTCGCAGGCGGTGAGCAGGAGGACGGGGCCTCCGATCAGGCCCCTGAGTACACCGCGTCGGCTCAAGCGGCCCTGGGTCGGCCCGCCCTGACCGTCTCGGGCCGTCACGTCGTGTTCTCGCTGCCGGTCGTTCCTGGTGTCGCCGCGTCTCGGTCCTGTTTGCTGACCGGGGCCCCGATCAGGCGAGCGTCGTGTCGGCTCACCTCTCCTTCGTCGAGTAGCTCTTGGGAGACGTAGGTGCCCTGCGTCCCCGGCCTGATCTCGACCAGGTGCTCATCGGCGAGCAGTTCGAGGGCCTTGCCGATTGTGTCGGTCCCGACTTTGTAGGCGGCCGCGAGCGGCTTGCGTCCCGGCATCCGTCCGCTGAAGCGGCCCTCCCGGATGCGCTCGCGCAGATCCGCCGCCACACCGACCCACACGGGGCACGCGGAGTCGTCCGGGCACAGCCGGAGTGGTGGGCGCAGCCGGGTGGTGGCGGCCCGCCGGACGAATTGTGCTGTGGATAGCGGGATTCGGTACCAGTGCGCGATCTTCCATGCGGGAGGTAGCTGGTCCGGTGGCAGGCCTGCGGGAAGTCCTCTGACCAGGTGGGCGGCGAGCGTCTTGTAATGCGGCCGGCTTCTCGCCTCGGCCGGCGTGGGTTCCTGCGGATTCGTCTTCATGTGGATCATCCGGAAGGCTTGTCGCGGTGGGATTCATGGCCTGGGGGCATCGGGCACTGTTCGTCCTCAAGGCCCTGGCTCGGGTGGCTGGTCGGTCGCGGGCCGCCGTGCCGTCGGGAGTGGCGGGGTGGCCTCGAACGGTCCGGGGACGGGGAAGTAGTCCTGGAGGAAAGCCGTGATGGCCCGGTCCTGCTCGGCGCGGTCGAGGTGATCGAGGTGGTCGAGAGCCCCGTCGTTGAGGGAGAAGGTGTCTGTCGCGCGGTCGTGGAGGAGCGCGGGGAGCCGGTCGAGTTGGGCCTGCCGGCCGATGTCGGTGTCGTGGTGCCCGAGCCGGCCCCACGCGACGTGGCCGGTGAGGTAGCCGCGGGCGACGGCCAGGGTGATCGGGGCGATGTCGGTGGGCGAGCGGAACACGGAGCGGGCCGTGTCGGCGAGTTCGGCGGCGAAGTCCTCGGCGCTCTCGGTGAGCAGCGTGCGGGTCAGCGGGTACGGCGTGTGGCGGAGCGTGTTGGTGGTGTCCCGGCCGAACCTGCGGTGTACGAGGGCGCGGGTGTTCTTCTGTGCGGCGACGTATTCGTCGTCGGAGGCGGTGACCGGCCCGGGCGGGATCACTCGGGAGTCGAGGTTGACGAGGGGGACGCCGTTGCCCTGGAAGAACTGCTCCGGACGGAGTGGTCGTCCGAGGAACATGTCGTCGTTGAAGTACAGGAAGTGCTCGGCGAGGGCGGGAATCCGGTGGAGCTGGGTCTCGATGGCGTGGGAGTTGAAGACCGGCAGCGTCGAGGGGTCGGTGAAGAGCTCCCGGTGGTGGACCACGGTGAGGTCGGGGTGCTCGGTCGCGAGCCAGTGGGGCAGCTGATCATCGGTGACCAGGTGGATGTGGCGGATCCAGGGTGCGTACATCGCGATCGATCGCAGGCAGTAGCGCAGTTCGTCGCGGTTGCGGAAACGCTCGTCGCCGGTCCCGCTGGACGGCGGGCCGGGAAGGTCCGGGCGTGCGGTGAGTGCGGCGGCGCGGCGGGCGCGCCAGGCGGGGTCGCCGTCGTCGACCCAGGTGATGACCGCGTCCACCGGGAAGGTGATGTCGTTCAGGCGTGCCCGGGTGAAGGTGGCCGGCACCGGGAAGTCCCGGTCGGCGATCCGTACGGTGGAATCCGCTGCGAGGGAGGGCGTCCACCAGCCGAACGGCGGTTCGTGGATCGCGGCGATGGCGCCTTCGGAGGGTTGCGCGGAGTCCCAGAAGTCCAGGTCGCAGCCGTACTCGTGGCCGTAGAAGAGGCTCCGCCCGCTCGTCACCACCGGACGGTAGAGCCGCACGCCCTTGACCCGTACGGGGGCCGGCTCAGGGGCGATGGATTCGGCGCGGTCAGCGGTTGCGGCGGCGGGCTTGGTGTGGCCCTCCAACTCGGCCACCGCGTCCGGGAGTTCATCCGCCAGGACGGTCCGATGTGTGTGGTCGTGGCCGAGGAGATCGGCGTAGACGGGAAGGCTGCGGAACGCCGTGGCGCAGGCTGCCAGTACGTCGGCCCGCAGCCCTGGTGGGATCACCACCCACTGGCGGGAGCCGTGGCGGGGGATCGGCGCGAACGTGATCCCGCGTGTACGCAGCACGTCGGTGATCTCCGTGAAACTGCGCAGGAAGGCGTCCGCGGCGAGTAGGTCGTCCCGCACCTCGGTCACCAGGCCGCGTTCCCGCACCAGGCCCGGGTGCAGGGCCAGCAGTTCTTCCTCGCGCCGGTGGCGGAGGTCCTCGGCGCTCGGAGGAACCGGCTCCGGCGTCGCCGGCACCGCACTCGGGCGTGCCCTGCGGGCCGCGACGCGCAGGGCACGCCCGGCCCTGCGGAGGCGGAGCACCAGGCCTTCTCGCCCGAACGCGTCGGCGCCGTCACGACGCCCGGCCCGGCAGGACTCCGGGGGCCCGGCATCGGAGTTCCCGGTCGATGGCTCGGGCGGATCGGTCAGGTGGACGGCCTCGGCGAACGTTGCCGCGCTGCCCGGGATCGACTCCACGATCCGGATCTCCTTCTACTTCCAGGTCTCATGTGTGGCGGGCACGCCATCCCGCGTCGACCCGCAGATCCACGACGTGAGGCTTCGCCCCGTCATCGAGCCGGCCGGACAGGTCACCGGCGGTCTGAGGGTCGCGCTACGCGGCGTCGGTGTTCCGGCCCTTCGCGAGCCGTCCGGGCGCGGCCGGGGCGACGGTGAGGCGGCGCAGGTCTCGGCTGAGCAGCGCAGCGGCGGTGGCCAGCACCACCAGCACGGCGCCCGACAGCAGCGTCGCCCGTTCACCGGCCAGGTTGGCCACCGGGCCCGCCAGCATCTCGCCGACGGGCAGGGCGATGAACGACCCCAGCGCGTCGTAGGAGTAGACGCGGGCGAGGCGGTCGGCGGGGATGTTCTCCTGGAGCGACACGTCCCAGGCCACTCCGAACTGCTCCAGGGCCACGCCGTTGAGGAACATCGCGACCCCGAGCAGCAGGGCGTGCGGTGCCTCGGCGAGCACCACCAGCGGTACCGCCTCCAGTGTCACGAGGGCCACGCCCAGGCGCAGCGCGTGCCGGGTGCGTGAGCGCGCGGCGAGGAAGCCGCCCGCGACGGCGCCGATCATCTGCGCGGCCAGGACTGCGCCCCACCAGCCGCGCCCGAAGGTGTCGTCGGCGATGCCGAGCCCGAGGACCTGGATGCCGCCGGCGACGACGGCGTTCACGACGGTGAACTGGAGGACGACGGCGACCACCCAGGTGTGGGCGGTGAACTCGCGCCATCCCTCCCGCAGTTCATGCAGGGGGCGGGAGCGCTCGACGGGCCCGTCGTGGCCTGCCTCGATCCGGACACCGTGGAAGCACACCGCGGCGAGGAACAGGCAGAGCGCGTTGGCCGCGAGTCCCCACCCGGGGCCGATCAGGGCGGCGACCACACCGCCGAGTGAGGCCCCGACGATCATGCCGATGTTGGTGGCCATGCGCATCAGGGCGTTGGCCGGCCGCAGCACGTCCGCGGGGACGGTCTGCGGGGTCAGCGCTGCCGAGGCCGGAAGCGAGAGCGCGGACAGCGCGCCGTTGGCCACGCCGAGGACGACGAGGAGAGGTACGGAGGTCCAGCCGAGGAGGACGGTCAGTGCGACCACGGCCTGCACCAGGGCGGCCCCGACCGCCGAGCCCTGGAGGATCACGGTCCGGGAGAACCGGTCGGCGACGACACCGCCGAGGAGCAGCAGCGCGACGTTGGCGAGCGATCGCGCGCCCACGACGAAGCCCAGGTCGGTCGTCGACCCGGTGAGGTCGAGCACGGCGAAGCCGAGTACCACGGGCGCCATGGCGTTGGCGAAGTAGATCAGCGACCGCCCGCCGGCGAGCTGCCGGAAGTCGCGGTGTCGCAGCGGCAGGAACGTCCGACCGTCCCCCGGGGAGGGCCTCATGCGGTTGGATCCTCGGGGTCTCGGCCGGTCTCGCCGCAGCTCAGCGATATCCCGGAGCCGGGGTAGTCCACGGCGGGCGCATCGGGGTCCCGGACCACATGCCACTCGACGAGATCCGAGAGCGACACGGTGGCGGTGCCGGCCCCGGGCACGTCCCTGCCGGCGGTCACATTCGTCACTCTTCACCCCTTCGAGAACATTCAGGTGCGAACGAACCTACGAGCGGGGGTGGTTGCGCAGGTGAGTATTCAGATTCACGAAGTGCGACAAACCAGTGATGCTTAAGTGGATGCGAGAGGTGAATCCGGCTTCTGTCGCGGTCGCGTTGGGGCCGCCTGTGGCGAGACCAAGGCGACTGCAAGGCAGCAAGAAGTTGTGAGTTCTCCCGATCAGCCCGGGTCCTTCGTCCCTGAGCCTCGGGTGCCGGTCTCCGTAGCATGGCTTCTGCGGTCACAAATGTGCGTGCTCGCACCGGTTTTTCAGAAGCCTGCCCGTCACCGTCGCGGCCGTAGGGTGCTACGTCTTCCTGAAGGGCAACAGACGGCTCGGGCTGGCCACCGTGGCCGCCTCGGCCGCCGCACTCGCACTGATCTTCCTCTGCGTCATCCCGGCGTTCCAGCCGGACGGGAAGTACGCCTACTTCGCCGTCGCCGCCGGAGCGGGCCACACCGGGCCCCTGCACCACCTCCTCAACTCCCGGTGGCCGCCGCAGAAGCTGTCCATCCTGGCGCAGCTGCTGGGTCGCTCGTCTTCTGGACGCCGCTCTCCTGCGTCGTGCCCGCGGTGCTCGCGTTCTGGGCCGGCCAGACTCTGGCCGTCACCGAACTCAGGGCCCACGACAACCGCGACCTGGCTCTCCTGCACCTGGAACGCCCGGCCACCGGCGTCACCCCCATCGCCCTCGCCACCTCCGTCGCCATGGGCGAACCGCTCAAGGCCGTCGGCTACGGCCGCACCAAGGACGAGTGGGTGCCGGTGTCACGCGCCCAGACCTCCGTCACCGTGGGGGACAAGGGCATCACCGCGTCCTCGCTCAACGGCGGTGTCAGCGGCGCCATCTGCAGCGGCGACGCCGGCGGTCCCGTGATCAACGGCAAGGGCGAACTCGTCGGTGTCACCAGCACCTCCTCCCTGCACAACTGCATAGGCGAGCCCGCCGGCAAGAACCAGGCCGTGATCACCCGTACCGACAATGTCACGGACTGGGTCAAGGACGCGAACGCGCACACCTTCGCCTTCACCGGAAAGGCATCCGGCAGGGCACTGGACGCCAAGAGCGACGGCAGTGTGATCATCTGGAACCACTGGGACACCTCGCACCAGGAGTTCGTCCGCACCCGCGCCAAGGAACTGCGCGTCTTCGGCAGCAACTGCCTCGCCCCCGCCGGCGACACCTCCAAGCTCCCCGCTCCGATGCACGCCGTCGCCTGCACGGGTGAGAGCAACCAGAAGTGGAACCTGGACAACGCCGACAACACCATCCGCCACCAGGACACCGGCCTGTGCCTCGAAGTCAAGGGCTGGGGAACCGACAACGGCTCTCCCGCGACCCTGTACACCTGCACCGGCGGCGCCAACCAGAAGTGGACCAAGCCGTAGCAACTCGCCGGAACACGTCCGGCACCAGGGCTGTGCGGTTGTTCACGGCCCGGGCCCGTGATTCCGTCGAACGGTGAAGGCCCTCCGGCAACGACGAATTCCAGGGTGGCGGCAACACGGCGATCAACCGGCTGCGGCCGGGAATCGTAGCGAGACGCGGGGGGGGGGGGGGCGCGCCCCCCCGCCGCCCGGCGCCGCCCGCCCCGAGGCACGCCCGCGCGCCCGCAACACACCCGCGCG
>NZ_JBHWGV010000073.1:11419-13049 GCF_042732955.1 Kitasatospora sp. NPDC059747
TGGGACACCCCCCTCCCCCACCGTCGCGCGCCGGGGCCCCCCCCCCCGCCCCCCCGCGGGGGGGGGCGCGGGGCGAGCGCCGGGGGGGGCGGCGCCCCCCCCCCCCCCCGCGTCTCCGTGCGGACATGAGCCGGAGCGAACGTGCAGCCCTCGAGAAGCTCGTGGCGGACCGGGGCGTCGTCGACAGCTCCGCCCCTGGGCGCGCCTTGGCGAGCTCCTGTGAGGATGCGAAGGGCCGGGCCTGCAGTTGGTCGTCCGGGCTCCGCCGCCGGTGCGTAAGGTTGGGACGGCTGACGACCGCCCACACGGCTGGAGATTCGATGACTGAGACTGCTGCCCCCGACATGCCGTTCCCCGTCGGCGTGGTCGGCCTCGGCGACATCGCGCAGAAGGCCTACCTGCCCGTCCTCACCGCGCTGCCCGGCCTCGACCTGCGCCTGATGACCCGCGACCGCGCCAAGCTCGACCGCATCGGCGACACCCACCGCATCGACCCCGCCCACCGCCACACCGACCTCGGCGAGCTCATCAAGGGCGGCATCCGCGCCGCCTTCGTGCACGCGGCCACCGACCAGCACGTCCCGATCGTCGAGGAACTGCTCACCGCCGGCGTGGACGTCTACGTCGACAAGCCCCTCGACTACACCCTCGACGGCGCCCGCCGCCTCGTCGACCTCGCCGACCGCACCGGCCGTTCGCTCATGGTCGGCTTCAACCGCCGCCATGCCCCCGGCTACGTGCAGGCCCTGGAGCGCCCGCGCGACCTGATCGTCCTGCAGAAGAACCGCGAGGGCCTGCCCGAGGCCGCCCGGACCCTGGTGTACGACGACTTCATCCACGTCGTCGACACCCTGCGCTTCCTCGTCCCCGGCGAGGTCGAGCACGTGGACGTCCGCGCCCGCCGCGTCGACGGCCTGGTCGAGCACGTCGTCCTGACGCTCGCCGGCGACGGCTTCACGGCCCTCGGCATCATGAACCGTCGCAGCGGCTCGACCGAGGAGGTCCTCCAGGTCTCCGGCACCGACTCCAAGCGCGAGGTCCACAACCTCGCCGAGGTGATCGACCACCGCGGCCAGCCCACCACCCGCCGCCGCGGCGACTGGGTGTCGGTGGCCCGCCAGCGCGGCATCGAGCAGTGCGTCCTCACCTTCCTCGACGCCGTCCGCGGAGGGAAGACGCTCGACGCCCACGACGCCCTGCGCACCCACGAGTTGTGCGAACTGATCGTGGAGCGCATCGAAGGCCCCTGAGCGGGTACCGGTCGACGGCTTCCTCGAACGCCGCCAGTCCCTATTGCGCCGGGTGCTGTGCAGAAAGCTTCGTCCGGCTACAGGACGTCCGGTCGATTCTTCAGGACCTCCGCCCTCTGGGTCGGACGCAATGGCAGGCCTAGCGTTCATGATCATCGGCTGATGCGCCCGAACATCCGGGTTGCAGGCGGCTTATTGATTGACTCAGAGGGAGATGTCTTGCGTTCCAAGGGAATCCTTGCCACGGGAACAATCGGCGCACTGGTCAGCGGCTTGCTGCTGGCAGGGGGGGGGGGGGGGGGGGGGCCCGGGGGGCCGCCGAACCGGGGGGTTTTGTCGATTTGATATAACTCGTTGCAAGTAATATAGCTCGCAACGGC
>NZ_JBHWGV010000073.1:13059-16769 GCF_042732955.1 Kitasatospora sp. NPDC059747
TCTGTCTAGCCTACAACGCTAATCCTGCCCCCGGCAACAAGCGGCGCAGGGTACGCGGGTTGGCGGGGGGCGGGGGCAAGCCCCGCACGGGCGGACGAAGCCTCGTCGGGAAGTGGTTCGACGATCATGAACGTCGGGTCCCACATGTGCATCGGCGCCAAGGGTGGCGGGTCCGAACCCGGCCGCCTCGTCCAGCAGTGGGACTGCAGCAAGAAGCCTGAGCAGAGCTGGACGTTCAAGGAGGCGGGGCAGGGGTACACGATCGAGAACGGTCACGGCCTGTGCCTCGGCATACAGGAAGGCAGTAAGAACAAGGGCGCCCCGGCGGTCCAGGCGAAGTGTGACGGCAGTAGCGACCGGCACTGGAAGCTCAACTTCGTCCACGGCTCCAGCTGGCAGCTCGTCAACAGCAACTCGGGCTACTGCCTGGGCATCCGGGAGGGCAGCAAGAAGGAGGGGGCCGACGCCCTCCAGTGGGACTGCCTCGACATCCCCGATCAGCAGTGGAAGCTCCAGGTGGGCTGACAACCCCGGAGCCGATCTCCGCAGTGGTTGGACCGCTGCATGACTCTCCCTGGCGTGGTGGGCACCTGCAGGAGCCCGTCGGCGCCAGGGAGAAGGTCCGCCCGGAGAAGCAGCGAAGCAGGGACATGCTCCTCCACGCGGGATCCGGTGCCGGCCTGGAAGGACACCAGGCACCGCAGCAATTCCGGGACCGCCAGGCGTCATTTTCGCCAGGCGGTCCTTCGTGGTCTCAGCTCCCGTCCGTCCCGGGCCGTGGTCCGCGCTCGGCGGCGGGCAGACGCAGGACGAGCCGGGCACCAGGTGCCGTCCCCGCGGGAGCCTCGGCCGTGAGCGTGCCGTGGTGGGTGGTGGCGATGGACCGGGCGATCGCCAGGCCGAGGCCGGCTCCTCCGCAGCCCCTGGTCCTGGCCGCGTCGAGCTGCGTGAACCGTTCGAAGACCCGTTCCCGGTCGGCGGGCGGGATCCCCGGACCGTCGTCGGCGACTTCCAGCGTGATGCTGCCGTCCTCCGTCGCGACCCGGACGTGGACTGCGGCGCGCGCGTGGCGGCGGGCGTTGTCGACGAGATTGGTGAGGACGCGGACCAGGTGCGCGGGAGTGCCCCGGACCGTTGCCGGGCCGGGCGCATCGACGAGGACGACGGGGGCGGCCGAATTCGACGGGACCGCTCCGTGGGCACGGGCCAGCTCGGCGAGGTCCACCTCGCTCTCGCGGCCCGGGCGGTGCGCGTCGAGCCGGGCGAGCAGCAGCAGGTCGTCGACGAGCCCCGCCAGTTCGTCGGTGTCCTCCAGGGCGTCCGCGACGGTCCGCGGCCAGTCGGTCCGGTCCGGGTGGGCCAGCGACAGCTCCAGACGCGTACGCAGGGTGGCGAGGGGGCTGCGCAGTTCGTGGGAGACGTCCCCGGTGAACGTGCGCAGCCTGGCCACCGCGTGGTCGAGCCGGTCCAGCGTGGCGTTCATGGCCGTGGCCAGGCGGGCGATCTCATCGCGCCCGCCGGGTACGGGCAGGCGCCGGTGCAGGTCACCGGCCGTGATGTCGGCGACCTCGCGGCGCAGCGCTTCGACGGGCGCCAGCACACGGCCGACCGCGGTCCAGGTCAGCCAGGCGCAGAACAGTACGAGGACGAGGAGGATGGGGATCATCCACGACGACATGCTGAGCAGGGTCGCGCGAGCGGTGTCGAAGTCGACGACCGCGGCGACCTGGAAGCGGCCATCGCCCGAGTTCACGATGGCCGTCGCGTCCGAGGGGGCGCCGGCGGACGGGGAGGCAGAGGTCGGTGACACTGACGCGGAAGGGTGCTGCGCGACCGGTCCGGGATCCCACTGCGCGGCCGTCGTACCGGGGTCGCCGAGGCTGACGGCGCCGACGGCGCCGCCCCGGACCGTGTAGCTGCCGCCGGAGGAGCTGCTCTGCGCCTCCAGCACTTCCATGGCCGAGACCGCGTTCCGCCGTGCTTCGTCCCTCGCGGCTTCCCACAGGTCGGCCCGCAGGGCAGCGAGGAACGCGGCTGAGGCCGCGACCAGCGCGAGGGTGAACGCCGCGGTGACGGCGGCGGTGGCCCGGGCGCGCAGCGTTCGCGGAGCCGACCGCCTCAACCGCGCTGACTGCTCGTTCACCGGCGGCCGATCGGCCGGGCGGCGTCGTCCCGGGGCTGTTCACAGGAGACGGTCGTGACGGGAGGGGCTGACGGAACGGGCAGCAGACGCATCCCACCAGAATGCCTGAGTGCGCAGGTCCGGCTGGTCCGGCCACGAGTCCTGAGTACGGCGTCAGTTCACCATTCGCTGGTTCACGGGGCTCACGGGGCTCACGGGCGGGAGGTGCCGCGGTGCCGTGCCGTGAGCCGGTAGCCGGCGCCCCGCACGGTGAGGATGCTCACCAGCCCGAAGGGAGTGTCGAGCTTCCGGCGCAGGGCGCTGATGTAGACCTCGACGACGTTGAGCGGCCGGGGCGACCGTCCCTCCCAGACCCGCTTGATGATCTCCGGCTTCGCGACGACCTGCTCGGCCCGTTCGGCCAGGCAGGCCAGGACGGCGAACTCCTTGCCGGTGAGCTCGACCTCCGTCCCCCCGCGCCAGACCCGGGTCGACACCGGGTCCACCCGCAGGTCGCCCACCAGCCACTCCGTCGGGGTCCGCTGGGCGCTGCGCCGCACCAGTGCCTTCAGGCGGGCGAGGAGCACGACGAACGAGAAGGGCTTGACCAGGTAGTCGTCGGCGCCGGTCTCCAGCCCCTCGGCGATGTCGTACTCCCCGTCCTTGGCGGTGAGCATCAGGACCGGCGTCCGGTCGCCGACCGTCCGCAGGCGCGCGACCACCTCGTACCCGTGCATCCCCGGCAGCATCACGTCGAGGACGATCACGTCGTAGCCGCCCTCCAAGGCCCGCCGCAGGCCGGTGTGCCCGTCGGGGGCCCAATCCGCGTCGACGCCCTCGGCGGCCAGGCCCTGGCGGAGCAGGTCGGCGAATCTGGCGTTGTCTTCCACGAGCAGCAGACGCATGACGCCAGCATGACGCCCGCCGTCGCAACCCTCCGGTAACCCTGAAGCAGACTTCAGGAGACCGCCGGTGGCGGCCGGTACGTGGTCTACTTTCATCCACCGGCCCCGGACGCCCGGCGCCGGGCCCGCATGTTTGCCGGGCCCGCATGTTTGCCGGGCCTGGGTGTTTGCCGGGCCCGCGTGTTCGCCGAGCCCGCGCGTTCCCGGCGTCGATGCACGGAAGAGTGCCCGATCGCGAGGCCCCGGCCATCACCGGCCGGTCCGGCGGGGGATGCGCCCGGAGGCTGAGCTCGGACCGCTCCTCGCACCGACCACCGATTCACCTTCCGTCCTCGGCCCCGGCTCTGCTGCTGAGGACGTCGTTGCTCTTGAGACAAGGATGCCCACGATGTCGTTGCCGGAATTCAGCGAGATCCCCGCACCCGCCCACTGCCCGTGCCCCGGTTGCGCCGAGGCCGCCGCGCAGGCCCGGGCGGCCGTGGCCCGTTCGACCCGCGTACGGGCGACCAGGCTGGTCGCGGCGGGTGCCATGACCGCGGCGGCATTCGCCGGTGCCGGGACCGCCGAAGCCGTTGCGGCGGGGGGCACCGCACCGGCCGCGGGGGGGGGGGGGGGCGGCGGGCGGCGGGGGCGCCCGCCGGGGCGCCGCCGCGCGGCGCGCGGAGGCTCCCGACCCCCCGCGC
>NZ_JBHWGV010000073.1:16779-47193 GCF_042732955.1 Kitasatospora sp. NPDC059747
TCCGCGGGGGCGGGCCCCGCCGAGGCGGTGGGGGGGGGGGGCACCCCCCCGCCGGCCCCCGAGGAAACCCCGCGGGGCCACGACGACGGCTCGCTGTCCCCGCAGGGCATGCCCAGTCCCTCCACCGGCTCCGCGGCGACCGCTGCACCCCGGCTGACCCGCGCCCAGATCCTGGCCCGGGCCCAGGGCTGGATCGATGCCAAGGTCCCGTACAGCATGAACCGCTACCGCCAGGGCTACCGCACCGACTGCTCCGGCTTCGTCTCGATGGCGTGGTCCCTGCCCGGCAGCCACTGGACCGGGGACCTGCACCAGTACGCGACCCGCATCACCAAGACGGAGCTGCGCCCGGGGGACATGCTGCTCTTCCACAACACCGCGAACCCCCAACGGGGTTCGCACGTGGTGCTGTTCGGCGGCTGGGCCGACGGGGAGCACACGCGGTACGTGGTGCTGGAGCAGGCCGGCGGGCGTGGTGCGGTCAAGCGGACCATTCCCTATGCGTACACCTCGCACGGGTCGTCCTACATCCCGTACCGCTACAACGGTGTCCAGGAGGAGGACGCACCAGGAGACGGTTCCGATCGTGCCTTCCCGGGCGCGGCACGGTTCGGCCCCGGGGCCGACAATGCGGACGTCACCAGGCTCGGCACCATGCTGATCGGCCGCGGCGCCGGGCGCTTCTACCAGCACGGGCCCGGCCCGCGCTGGGGCCGTCCCGACAGTGATGCCACCCGGGCGTTCCAGCAGGCGCAGGGATGGTCGGGGGCGGCCGCCGACGGAATCCCCGGGGCGCAGACCTGGCGACTGCTCGTCGAGGGACGCGGCAAGGACATCGGACCAGGCGCGGACCGCCCCGCCGACCACCCCGCGAACCGGCCCCCGGCATTTCCCGGGGCCGGGCACTTCAGGCCGGGCCAGCGGAACGACCACGTGGCGCTCCTCGGCAGGCAACTGGTGGCCAAGGGCTACGGCCGGTACTACCGACAGGGCCCGGGGCCTGCCTGGAGCGAGTCGGACCGCCGCGCGGTGCAGGCCTTCCAGGCCGACCAGGGCTGGCACGGCGCCGACGCGGACGGATACCCGGGGGAGCACACGTGGCGACTGCTGTTCCGATGAGGTGAATGCGTGATGCCGGGTCAGCCGTGTGTGGACGGTGGCCCGGGCACTGTCCTCGACACGTAGGACCGAGCCTCATCGTGGAGCGCATCGAGGGCCCCTGAGCGGGTACCGGTCGGCGGTTTCCTCGATTCACTTTGGTGCATCCCCCCGGCGACTTTCCGGTCTACCGGGGGATTCGGTGAAGACCCAGGATCGATGCACGGTGGGACCGACCCGCCTGAACCATCGACAGGGATCGAGGAAGAGATGTGCGATGACGTCGGCCGGTCGGAGCGGACGAAGAGGCGGCCCGAGTACCGGGACCTCGCCGCCGACCTGGTCGATCGGTTGCCCCGGCCCAGGTCGCCCGAGCGGGTCCCGGCGGTCGGGCGGATCGCTCGCTTGTACCGAATCCCCGTCCCCACGGCGGAGTTCGTCCGGCGGGCTGCGGTCACCCTGCTCCGGCGACCACCCTGGCTCCTGCCGCAGCCCCCCGGATCGGTGGCGTGGCTGGGCGTGGCTGCGGATCTGCGCGAGCGCATCGAGGCGCGCAGCCTGCGAGGGCGGATCCCCGGGCGGCGGGCGCTCGCGGAGGCGTACGGGGTGAGTTTCGACGTGGTCAACCAGGCCGTCGAGGCGCTGATCGAACAGCACCTGCTGGTGGTCAGGCCCGGTTCGCCGGGCACCTACGTCAACGAGGAACGGCCGTGACCGCCGCGAACAGCACCCCGGGCAGGGGTGCTGTTCGCGTTTCAGCTGCTCAGATTTCAGCTGTTTGCGTTTCAGGGGGCGGGGCGCAGGCCCGTGACGAGGTCCTGGACGAGGGTGTACGAGCGGATGCGCAGCGCGTGGTCCGGGCACGGGGTGGAGACGGCGAGGGTGTCGGGCCGGTACAGGTCGAGCAGGTAGGCCAGGTGTGGCCTGATCCGGTCGGGCGTGCCGACCAGCGTCCGAGGCCGAGCAGTGGCCGTAGGCGGCTCCGCCCAGGCGAGCAGGGCCTGCAGCGCGGCGGCCTCGTCGGGGTTGTCGGCGCACGCGATCCGCAGCGCCAGCGCGACGCGCGGTGCCCCGGGGCCGGCCTCCGTGCGGCAGAACTTCCGGTAGTGGTCCAGGAAGTCCGGGCGTGGTAGGTGATCGGCGGGGAGCCCGAGGCAGAACGGGAGCCCGTACGCCGCCGCGACGGCGGCGTCCTCGGCGCGCTGTCCGGTCAGCCAGATCCGCGGTGAAGCGGTGGGGGAGCCGTGTGCCTCCTCATAGCGGAGGGCGGCGAGCAACGTGGTGAGCCGGGGGCCCGGGAAAGGCGTGCCGTGAGCGGCGTCCGGATCGGTGGCGACGATCAGATCGGTCCGCCGCGGGTGCAGGTGGGCGAGCGACATGAAGCCGGCGGCGCCGCGGACCGGGCCTCCGTCCTCGGGCAGGACCAATCCGGTTCCGACCCGTATGGATCCGGTGATGGTGGCGGCCGCGGAGGCCATGGCGGTGAGCATGTGCGAGTGACGGACCGTGCCGGGGTCGACGGCGGCCCAGTAGCCGTCCCAGCCCAGTTCTTCGCAGTCGAGCGCCAGCCGGACGGCCTCCTGAGCGGCGGCCGCCGTGCCCGTCAACGCGTGCTCGCGGCCCGACACGTGGATCGGCGCCTGATCATCGACGATCAGTTCCATCGGAGTTGAGGGGAGCCTTTCGGGTCGCGGAGCCGTGGAGTCCCGTCCCGCACCGCGTGCGAGGAATTCCACTCCGGTGTGCGGACGGTGTTATTCATGGCGCTTCCCGGTCGAATGGGCGCAGAAGGACGGTAACACCGGGGAATGCCACTTTCGCTGCCCGGCCGGTCCACTTTGGATTCGCCCGACCGGGGTTTGATCAATGGGTGCTCGGCCGACCCGGCCGGCTCGCAGAAATCCGAAAAGCGGAGATCAATTCAATGACGATGAACAACCGGCGCACCGAGACTGCCAAGCGCTGGACGAAGCTGGCGGCCGTGCCGGTCGGTGTCCTGGCCGCGGGGGCGATGGTGCTCGGCGCCACCCACGCCACGGTGTCGGCCGGTGCGTGGAACAAGGACAACACGATCGAGTCGGGTTCTTGGACGAAGTCCAAGGTCGGCAGCGACCAGGGCACCGACGCTGTCGTCAAGGTGTCCAACCTGATGCCCGGCAAGCCGGGTAGCGCCAAGGTGACCTACACCTACGAGCCCAAGAAGTCGGAGGGCAAGGAGAGCTGGGGCCAGGTGGTGCTCAAGGACATCGCCATCACGAAGGGCCACGGCAAGCCGGTCATCATTCCCTCGCAGTCCGAGCTGGCCAAGAACCTGTACCTCAAGATCACCATCAAGCAGGGGAACCACACGACGGAGGAGCAGAAGACCCTCGCCGCGTGGTACGAGATGACGAACACGGACAAGAACAAGATGGGCCGCACGGACCTGCGGCGGGAGAAGCTCGACCGGAACAACGTCCACGCCCCCGAGAACAAGGCTGACGTCACGCTTGAGTGGAAGCTCGCCGACAACGCCCCGGCAGAGGCCGAGAACTCCGGTCTGAAGTTCGACCTCGGCGCTGAGATCGACGCCGTGTAGTACCCCACCCCTCCACCCTCGCGGCGGCGCCCGGCTAGGAAGCGAGGTGCCGCCGCGAGGTGAGGTAACACCGACAGAAAAGCAGGAAGGCGTACGGGGTGAACGGCGATTCGAAGCCGGAGGAGGGGCGAGCGAGTGCTCAGGAGCCGGAGGCCCAGGAGCACGACGTAGAGCAGGAGCAGGCCAATGAGGAGACCGAGAGCTGGTGGGCCGTCGTAAGCGTCGCGTTCTGCCGTGCGGTCGTCACGCTGGTCACGAGCCTGGTGCTGATGCCCCTGGCGGCGCTGGTGTGGGGCTGGAGTCCGTCCGTGGTGGTCTCCGACTCCATGAGGCCCGCGTTGAGCAGGGGCGATGTGGTGGTCACGCGGTCGGCGGACCTCGGCGAGATCGGCGGTGGAGCGGTGATCTCGTTCAAGGACCCCCTGCACGACGGCCGCCCGACGACCCACCGTGCCGTGGAGCGTCTGGAGGGTGGTGCCGCCTACCGGACCAAGGGCGATGCCAACCCCGATCCGGACCCCTTGCTCGTCAGGGCCGGGGAGTTCACGGGCATCGTCACGGTCGCGGTCCCGTGGGCCGGTAAGGCCTGGACCTGGGCCGAGGACGGGGACTGGGGGCCGTTGGCCGTCGCCGTGGCGCTGTACGTTCTGCTGCTGCGGGGCTGCTGGACCGGTTCCCGGCGGTCCGGGGTGGCCGTCCCGGCAGCGTGAGGTCTTCTACTCCCCGTCGAGGAGCCCCGCGTTGTGCGCCAGGATGGCGGCCTGGGTCCGGTTCTCGACGGCGAGCGCGGTGAGCAGCCGCGAGACGTACGCCTTGACGGTGCCCTCGGCGAGGTACATCCGCTGGGCGATCTGCGCGTTGGACAGGCCGCCGCCGACCAGGCGCAGCAGTTCGCGTTGCTGCTCGCTGAGCTTCTCCAGGCGGCGCCGCTGGTCCGGGGGGACTCGGACCGCCTGGTCGGAGCGGTCGCGGGAGGCGTTCACGAGGTGGGCCGCCGAGGCCGAGGCCAGGACCGTGCCGCCGCTCGCCACCAGCCGGATCGCGCCGACCAGTTGCTCGGGCGGGGCGTCCTTGAGGAGGTAGCCGGCGGCGCCGGCCTGGAGGGCCTCGGTGACGCCCTCCTCCGTGTCGAAGGTGGTCAGGACCAGGACGATCGGCGGATTCGGCAGGGCCAGCAGCTGCTTGGTGGCGGTGATCCCGTCCATGCCGGGCATCCGGAGGTCGGTCAGCACGAGGTCGGGCGCCAGGGCCCGGGCCTGTGCGAGGGCCGTGGCCCCGTCGGCGGCCTCGCCGACGACGGTGATGTCGTCGGTGGCGTCCAGCAGCGCGCGCAGTCCGAACCGGACGAGCGGCTCGTCGTCCGTTACAAGCACGCGGATCACTGCCGTCTCCTCTGGGTTCGTCCCCGTTTCGTCAGGGGCTCCGGATCAAGATCTCCGAGGGTCGCACGGCGGATGTTCACGAAAGTGAATGGTGCGCCCGCCGAAAGTGGGGACTCGCGGGACTCACCGGAGTCACGGGCTTGCCGCCGGGTCGTCGAGCGGGACCGACGTCACGACCCGCCAGCCGCCCCCGTCCGTCGGCCCGGCGTGGAAGTCCCCGCCGAGCAGCGAGAGGCGTTCCCGCAGCCCGATCATCCCGAAGCCGTCGCCCGCCACCGCGATCCGCCGGGCGGGGACCGGCGAGGGGTCGTTGCGCACCATGGTTTCGAGCCTGCCGTGCGCCGTGCTTACCCGCACCTCGGTCCTGGCCTCCGGAGCGTGCTTGACGACGTTGGTGAGCGACTCCTGGACGGTGCGGTACGCCGTCAGCGCGATCTCGGGCGGGACGGGGCCGAAGACGTTCGTGGCGAGGGTGACGGGCAGGCCGGACGAGCGGGCCTCGGCCACCAGTTTCTCCAGGTCGGAGAGGCAGTGGCCCGCGATCACCGAGTCGTCGCCGTCGCGCAGCGCGCCCAGCACCTGGCGCAGGTCCCGCAGGCCGGCGCGGGCGGTGTCGCCGATGGCGCGCGCCACCTGTCGGCTCTCCGGCTTCACGCCGGGGACGAATTCGAGGGCTCCGGCGTGCATGGCGATGATCGCGATGCGGTGCCCCAGAACGTCGTGCATCTCGCGGGCGAGCCGGACGCGTTCCTCCGCCCTGGTCTGGGCCACCCGGCGCTCGCGCTCCTCGCGCAGGGCGACGATGCTGTGCTCGTAGGCCCGTGCGCCCAGCCCGCAGACGACCGGGAAGAAGGCGTAGAAGGCCGCGGTGAGGAGGTCGTTCGTCAACGACTCCCCGGGGCGGCCGGGGAGCAGCGCCTTCAGCGGGACGGACAGCACGCCGGCGGCTGTGATGACTGCCGCGCGGTGCCGCGGCTGGAACCTGGCGAGGCTGAACAGCGCGAGGAAGACCGGCGTGCGGGCACCGTCCAGGACCAGCCCCGCGAGGGTTAGCACCGTGACCGCCAGGGGGGCCTGCCGGCGCCACAGGAAGCCTGCCGTCACCACCAGGGCGACCGCGAGGCTGGGCACGACGTCGCACAGCAGGCCGGTCGTCGGTTTGAGGGCGTTGTTCACCGACCCGATGCCCACCAGCCCCACGATCAGCAGGTCGGCGCGCGTCCACCGGGACCGGCCGGCCGGCTTCGTGAAGGCGGTGTACCAGCGCTCGAAGGCGTCCGGAGCGATGGAGAGCGTCACGGGGGGCGGTCCTTGATCGAATGCGGCTGATTCGGGCGAAAGATGACGATTCTAGACGTTTTCCTGCTTGATCGCTGCGGACTCTCGACCGCCGCGGCGTCTCGGCGGGCGGAATTCGATCATCGGCAGGGTGCAGCGGGAGCGGGGAAGTATTCCGTGGCGACGCCGGATTCTCCATGCACGAATGGCAATGCAATTCACAACTCCGGATGCGTTTCCGACCACCTTCGGCCGTGGCCGGGACGGATGGGCACAGGCATGATCATTGGCGCCCGAGAGATCACCCTTCCGAAGACAGGAATCCCCGTGCCCGCAATTCCCGTCCTGCCCGAGGACATTCCCGCGGAATGGACCGCCCATGAGGCCGTCCTCCGTCGGATCCTGGCCGGCCTCCGGTCCGCCGAGGCGACCGAGCTGCCTACCCCTGGCGCGAAGGAGAGCGGAGGCTCTCTCTCCGTCGGTCGGCCCCGCTGACCTTCGTCCGCCCCCGCTGACCTCCGTCCGCCTCCGCCGATCCGGCACGACCACTCCGCAGAGAAAGCCCCATGAGCATCCGCCGACTTCGCACCCGCAGCACCGGCCTCGTCCGGGCCGCCGTGACCCTCGCGTCCGGACGCCCGCCCAGGCCCCGACCCGACAGCCGGGCAAGGACATCACCCGATCGTGGCCCGGAGGCGGTGGCACTCCCCGGACTCCCCGGGCTCCCCGGTGTGCCGGACACCCCGGCAGCCCGGGAGTCCGCCCGGCTCTTCGTCGCCGAGGCCGCCCGGGCCGGGCTCGCCGAGGATGACCCGGCGGTGACCGAGGCGGTGGCCCGCTGCGGGTACCACCCGCTTGCCGTCCGGCTGACGGCGGCCCGTTTCCGGGACCGGCCGCTCTGGTCGCTCGGCAGCTTCAGCGCCGAACTGGACGCCACGGCACGGCAGTCGACGGGCACACCCGCCGTGCCCGCTACCGTCCCCGCCGTCGTGGCCGCCGCGTTCCACCTGGTGTACCGCGACCTGGCGCTTCCGCAGCAGCGTCTGCTCAGGAGGATCGGGCTGGTTCCCGGGCCGGACTTCGACGTCCTCGCCGCCTCCGCCCTCGTCGACAGTGATCCGGCCACGGTCGGGGCCCTGCTGGACGGCCTGGCCGGGCGCCACCTCGTCGAGAAATCGGCCCACGGACGCTACCGACTGCCCGGGTTGCTGCACGAGCCGGCCCGCGTGCTGGCCTTCGGTGACGGCCCCAACACCCGTGCGGCGGCCATCAACCGGTTCCTGGACCACTACCTCGCCTGCGCGACGGCGGCCGACCGCCAGCTGGCCCGCCGCCCCCTCCTCGCGGCCGGACGGCTCGCGCCGGGCGCGGACCGCGCCCCGGACCTGTCCATCCCGGAGCGGGCGATCGCCTGGATGCAGGGTGAGTGCGCCAACCTGCAGGCCGCCGTCGAGTTTGCCATCCGGCACGGCCGCCACGCCCACGCCGTCCACCTGCCGGCCGCACTGCACGCCTACCTGCGCGGCCGGGGCCACTGGCAGGAGGCCCGCGTCCTGCACCACCTCGCGCTCGACAGCGCCGTCCTCCTCGGCGATCGGCCGGGCCGGGCCGAGACGCTCCTCAACCTGGCCGAGCTGGACGGGCTGACGGGCGAGCAGGCGGCGGCCGAGGAGCGGTACTCCCAGGCACTGGAGCTGTACCGGGGCCTGGCCGACCGCACCGGCGAGGCGTACGCGCTCTCGGGGCTCGGCCTGGTCCAGGAGGCGCAGGGCCGGTACGAGAGCGCGGTGGAGACCCACCAGGCCGCGCTGCACCTCCACCTCGCCGACGGGGACCGCCACGGCCAGATCACCGCGATGGTCGGACTCGCCCGCGCCCAGCGGACGTTGGGGAATCACACGCAGGCCACCCAGAACCTCCAGCCGGCGCTGGAGCTGTCCGAGTTCCTGAACAGCCGCCCCGGCCGGGCCGACGCCAGCCTCGGCCTGGGCGTCGTCGGCGAGCTCACCGGGCAGTACCAGGCCGCCGCCGCCCGGCACTGGGAGGCCGTGAACCTCTATGCCGCGATCGGCGACCGGCTCGGCCAAGCAGATGCCCTGTCGGCGCTGGGACGGATGCAGCAGCTGATGGGGCAGTACGCGGCGGCCCTGGGGAGCCACGGGGAGGCGCTGGAGATCCACCGGGTCCTGGGCCACGACGAGGGACGGGCGGACACCCTGCTGCTGCTCGGGGACGCCCATCTCGCGCTCGGCGAAAGCGACCTGGCCACACGGGAGTTCACGACCGCGCTGGAGCTGCACCGCGACGGGGGCCGCCGGCGGGCCGAGCTGGACGCGCTCCTCGGGCTGGCCCGGCTGGACCACGCGGCCGGTCGCTCCCGGGTCGCGGTCGAATGGCTGTCCGGGGTGGTGGCCGGCTACCACGAGCTGGGCGTCCGGCCCGGCGAGGCCCGCGCGCTCGCCGTGCTCGGCGACGCCCAGCGGTCCACCGGCGCCTACGAGCCTGCGCTCCAGAGCCTGTGGCGCGCCCTGAGCCTGTGCCGGGACCTCCAGGATCCGGGCGCGGAGGCGCAGACGCTCAACCTGCTGGGCCGGCTGCTCGCGGAGACGGGCTGGTCGAACCCGCACACCCACTACGCGCAGGCCCGCGACCTCGCCTGCGAACTGCCGCTCCCGTACCAGGAGATGCTCGCGTTGGAGGGCGCCGGGATCGGCCTGTGCGAGGAGGGCTCGGAGGCCGAGGGCGAGATCTGGCTGCGCAGCGCCCTCGGCGTTGCGGACCGGCTCGGGATCCCGGACGCCGAGCGGATCCGCGCCCGTCTCGACGCCCTTACCCGCGGTCCCGTCCTCGTCGCCCGGCCGGAGTCCGCGCCGGAGTCCGCACGGGACGACCAAGGCTGACCTGCCGGACACAGAACGGCTGCGGTCCCACCCCCCGGGGTCGGGTTTGGGACCGCAGCCGTTTCGCGCCCGGTAGATCAGCGCACGTCGCCCATCAGGGACCGGACGGTCCGGCGGCCCAGGTGGATCGCGACGCCGGCGAGGACGGCCAGCGCCGCCTGACCGACGATGGCCGGAGTGCCGTTGAGGTTCACACCGGTCATCGAGAGCAGACCGGCCACGCAGTCACCGGCGGTGACCGCGAGGAACCACACGCCCATCATCTGCGAGCCGTACTTCGCCGGCGCCATCTTCGTGGTCAGGGAAAGGCCCACGGGGGACAGGCACAGCTCGGCGACCGTCTGGACCAGGTAGATCGCGACGAGCCACATCGGGCTCACCTTCTCGTCCGGGCCGGCCACGGCCAGCGGCACGGCGAAGACGAAGAACGAGGCGCCGACCAGCACGAGGGCCAGGCCGAACTTCGCGACGGTGCTCGGTTCGCGGTCCCGGCGCGCCAGCCCGATCCACAGCGAGGCGAAGAGCGGGGCCAGTGCCAGGACGAACAGCGGGTTCAGGGACTGGAACCAGGTCGACGGGAAACCGAAGCCCAGCAGCGTGTTCGCGGACTTGCCCTCGGCGAAGGTGGCCAGCGTGGAGCCGCCCTGGTCGTAGATCATCCAGAACACGGCGGCGGCGACGAAGAACCAGATGTAGCCGTTCATCCGGGCCTGCTCGGTGTCCGAGAGCTCCTTGTCGCGCTTGATCCGGACCAGCACGCCGACCGGGATCAGCAGACCGGCCAGGGAGAGCGGGAGGAGCGCCCACTCCAGGGTGAACGCGCCGGCCATGACCACGCCCGTGTAGAAGAGCGCGACGACACCCGCGACGGCTGCCGCCGTGGCGAGGAGCTTGGAGCGCTCCTGGGGGCTCAGCGGGTTCGGTACGACGTCGCTCTTCGCACTCAGGTGCCGGGTGCCGAGCAGGAACTGGAGCAGCCCCAGGGCCATGCCCACGCCGGCCAGGGCGAAGCCCAGGTGCCAGTTGAACTCCTGGCCCACGGTGCCGATGACGAAGGGCGCGACGAAGGCGCCGAGGTTGATGCCGACGTAGAACAGCGTGAAGCCGCTGTCCCGGCGCGGGTCCGCCGGTCCGTCGTACAGGTGCCCCACCATCGTGGAGATGTTGGCCTTCAGCATGCCCGAGCCGACGGCGACGAGCGCGAGCCCGGAGAAGAACATCCCCTGCCCGGGGAGGGCGAGCAGGAAGTGGCCCGACATGATCACGACGCCGGCGACGGTGACGGTCTTCCGGGCGCCCCAGACCCGGTCGCCGAGCCAGCCGCCGGGCATGGCCATGAGGTAGACCATCCCGACGTACACCGAGTAGACGGCCGTCGCGGTCGCCATCTTCATGGCGAGGCCACCGCCCTGGCTGCCCGCCGCGGAGTCCGGCCCGCCCGAGATGAGGTAGACGACGAGGAGGGCGCGCATGCCGTAGTAGGAGAACCGCTCCCACATCTCGGTCATGAACAGGGTGGCCAGGCCACGGGGTTGACGGGAGTGGGACGTCCCGCTGGCGGTGCCGACCGTCTCGTTGGTCAGGCTTGGTGCCATGGTGGTTCCTTACTGATTGCTGCTCACTGGTCGCGCGTGGGGGCGTTGCACCCCTGCGACGGATCGGGGGCCGGCACGGAGTCCGGCCGCCTGGGCGTCTCGTCCCGGAGGGCCCGGATCGCCCACAGGCCCCTCATTTCTAGGCCGCCACGCGCGGGCCGCGACAGTCGCCGATCGTCCCCGCCCGATGCCCTTTCGATGTGCACCAGGGGCCCACCCGTGCACCAACGTTGACTACCGGCGGGTCGCCTGCACGGCTTCGGGTGGCTGGTTGGGGACGGGTCGAGACCTGTACGCCATCGGTAATCGGTCAATGAACTTTGGATTCCCACTCGCCCTATTTGGTTTGTAGACGCCCCGAGGTTGCTCTGCATAGAGTCGGCCGAAGCAATCGGGATCAGTCGGAATATGGATCCCGACCGTCAGTTCCCATTGGGGGAGAACATTCATGGCGATGATTCGACGTATTTCATTTGCGGCGGCAGCGGCTGCTGCGGCGATGCTCGGAGTGGCGGGGACGGCGCATGCTGTCGGGAGCAAGTCCTCCGACGGCCTGGGGGAGGCCCCGATCGACAAGCAGACCTGTGGCGCCGGATCGGCGGGCCTCAACGGGGCGAAGGATCCGGTGGGTGAGGCGGACTGGGGCAAGGCCGGGAAGGTCACATCGGGTTTCTTCTACTCGGACAAGCAGCAGGAAAGGCGCACCGATGACATCGTCGCCTGCTTGAAGGACGGACAGGTCCTGCTCTACCAGAACGAATCCGACGGGAATCTCTCGAAGGTCCACAAGCTGGCGGAGCCCGGCTCGGAGGGGCGCTGGAAGGATGCCGTCTCCATCACTGCGGGCAATTTCACCGGCTCCGGCAGCAATGACCTGTTCGTGCGCTGGCGGGGCGGAGCCGCTTCGCTGTTCAAGAACGTCTCCACCGGTCACAAGCTGAAGGAGGAGATCCAGATCGCCCCGCCCGCGGGTGAGGAGGGGGTCTGGCACAACAACGTCGTCAGCATCACCTCCGGGAAGTTCCACAAGGACGGGGGTCTGGACGATCTCGTGGTCCTCTGGACGGACGGTGAGGTCACCCGTTACGGGCTGACCGCTGCGGGATTCGGCGAGCAGGGTCAGCTTCGGGCGCCCGACAAGAAGTGGAGGGCGACCAGGACCGTCGCCGCCGGGCACCTCGACGGAACCGGCGACAAGAGCATGAGCGACCTGATGGTTCGCTGGAGCGACGGTCGGGTGAGCGTCTACGACTATTCCGTCGAAAAGGGCCTCCACTCCGAGTCGTTCATTCGGCCGGCCGGGGACCACGAATGGGAAGGCGGCCTGATGGCGATCGGCAACTACCATCAGGCCGAGGGGAAGCCGACGAATCTGCGGGACGATCTCCTCCTCCGGTGGCCCAACGGCGGACTTTCCCTGTTCCAGGACACTTCGAGCAAGGGCCTGGGTCGGGAAGTGAAGCTGTCGAAGCCCCGCCCCTGATAGAGATCTCTGGATCTATTCGTGGGACGTGATTTCTGATGCCTGGGGCGGGAACTTCCGGCCCCAGGCATGTCGCCGTGGTCGCTGCCTCGGTGGTCACATCGATATTCGTTCTCCTCGGGATGTCCGCCCTGGTGACCCATGAGTCGATCAAGGTCGCCAAACGATTTGGCGGGATATCCAGCGTGGGGGTGTTCGTCGATGGCGGCAGGGATATCAAGGAGCACAATTGCACGGGTGCTGTGATCGAGAGTCCTGGGGGTGGCATCGTCATCACTGCCGCCCATTGTGGCGTTCAGGCCGGCAAAACGCGGTTCATTCCGGGATATGACGGGGCCGAGGGGAGTTCCGGGCAGCCTTTTGGTATTTGGGATGTGGATAGGACCTGGACCGATCCGCGTTTCTCCCGCACCCCGGAGGGTGAGGAGTTCGACTTCATGTTCGTGCGGCTGAGGCCGAACTCGGCAGGTGCCCCGATCGCTACGGTCACGGGAGCCAACTCCCTGCGGAGTGGCTCGTGGCATCACGACGGCCCTGTCACCGTCATCGGATACCCCTGGCGCCGGAAGAATCCGGCCGACTTGCCCGTCAGGTGCACTGCGGGCACGGGCACGCTCCCTGGAGGCCGGTACCTGCGCATGAGCTGCGACGGCTACGCCAGCGGGGTCTCCGGAGGGCCGTGGCTGTCGAATTTCGACGGCATGACCGGCGAGGTCATAGGAGTGACCGGGGGGAAGGGCGGGGGAGGGCCGGTGGACTGGATAACGTACAGTCCGGTCTTCGGCGAGGCGCTCACGGAACTCTACGTCGAGGCGACCCATGGCCGGCAGTGAACCTTCCGCCAACCCGACCCTCCATGCCGTCGGGCCGCGCCGCGGATCTGCCCGTCCGGCGCTGGGCCTGCGGCAGTGGGACGGCGCGACGGCCCTCCTGATCGCCGGTGCGGTGCTCTACAGCGCGTGGCCGCTCGAAAACCTCGTGGTCACGGGTCTTCCTCCTGGCCGCTCCTTCATCTCGGAACTCGCCGCAGAAGGCCAGCCGACCCGATCCCTGTTCGCCGCGTGCGACGCCGCAGCGGGTGCGCTCATCGCGTACGGCTGCATCGCCAGACTGTTCTCCTCGGCCCAACATGTCTGCTGGGCACGGACCTTCCTCTGGCTGACGCTCCTCGGCGCCGGTGTCATGACGAGTGTGTGCGCGGTCCTGTCCCCCATGGAGTGCTCCCCTTCCTTGGAGGAAGAGTGTGAAACCTTGGGCTTCAACGGTCTCCTGCCCTCGCAAGCCCTGACGCACGTTGCCCTGAGCACCTTGGTGGAGGCCGCGTTCCTCGCGGCCATGTGGATTGCGCACCGCCTCGCGCCCACCACGTACCGCTTTCGTCGGGGCCTCCCCAGGGAGTCGTTCCTGGGCGTTCTGAGCTGCTGCCTGCTGCTCGTCGACATCGCGCTGTCGGCGTACGAGAGCAGTCTGCACGGGCTCGTCCAGCGTGCGCACGTGGCAATCGTGGCCGCATGGCTCATCAGCCTGGCCTGGAGCACCAGGCGTCAGGCGGTCGAACCCGCCTCTCGCTGACATGGACACCGGCCCGGCCTGGGCATGAATCACTGGAACCCAAGGAACGACCTTGAAGAAAGCCCTGTACCTGACTCCCCTGCTGATCCTCGCCGCCTACTGCGCGAGCAGCGCCCCCGTCGCGACACTCGATGGCTCGGTCCCGACAGCGCCACCGGACGAGCGTCGGCAACGGACCCTGGCCTGCGGGACCACGATCGCCCCGCCGCGTGCGGAGTCCCTCGCCGGCGACCACGTGTACCTCACCCTCCCCCGCGCCGAACTCGATGACACCGGGATCGCCGTCACCTACCGGATCACGGCCAAGGACCCCGCGGAGATGCTGACGCTGCCGTTCATCGGAGTCCCACCCACCGCACTCCTCGTCAAGGACGGGAAGATCGTCGCGACGCAGACGCCCCACCGCGGCGACGGTCCCACTGCCACCGTCGCCTTGGGTTATCGCGTCGGAGAGGAGCCCTACGAGGAGCACCTGACCATCGACCGGGCGTGCCCCGGTACGAGCTTCAAGGACGTGGCCACGGATCCCGGCCGGTACCGGGTCGTCACCGTCATGTCCGTCCAGGGCGCGGGCATGCCCGAGGACATGAAGACGGTTCCCCTCGTCCAGGCCTCCGCCGCGCTGGGCGTAACGGCATGACGGTCTCGACAGAGGTTGCCGGCCAGTAGTTGACGGGGGTGGGGCGTCCCGCTGGCGGTGCCGACCGTCGCGGTGGTCAAGCCTGATGTCATGGTGGTTCCTTACTGATTGCTGCTCACTGGTCGCGGGTGGGGGTGTCACAGGATGGACATCTCCTTCTGGCACCTCGCCTGGCTGAACGCGCCGCTCTTCCTCGACGTCCCGCGCGCCCTTGCGAGAATCGCCGTCGACACCGACCCCCGACCGAACGGCTGACCACGCCATGCCGCTGAACCCCCTCCCGCCCACCGCCCTTCGGGCCGACGGCATCGAGCTCCTGGAACTGCAGCTCGCCGACTGGCCGTTGGAGCAGCAGCTGTCCCGCGTGCCCGACGTGGTCCGCTGGACCTTCTACCGGGCCGACATGACCGAACAGCAGGCCCGCGAACGCATCGAGCTCGGGCACGCCCGCAGCCGCGACGGCGTCAGCCGCCGCTATGCCGTCCGCCTCGACGGCCAGTCCGTGGGCACGGCGGGCATCATCGTCACGCGCGAGCATCCGGAGGTCTTCTACGCCCTCCTTCCGGAGGCCCGGGGCCGGGGAGCTGCGACGGCGGCCGTCCGCGCGCTGAGTGACTGGGCCCTGGACGCCGGGGCGGATCAGGTCGTCATCTGGACGGGCGAGGGGAACGCGGCCAGTGAGGCGGTGGCCCGACGTGCCGGGTTCCTCTTCGCGGGTACCGAGGTCGACCTCGACCACGGTGAACCGGAGACGCTTCTGAAGTGGGTCCGGCGTGGTGGTGGTGTGCCGCGGTGAGATGAGTTACCGGCCAGTAGTTTGGCTGATCATCGTCTCGTCTGAGGCGGCGTCAGATCGTTAGGCTCCCTGCGATCGGATGTTGTGAGCAGTAGGGAGAACAGCGTGATGGCACGACCCCACCGCAGTGGCGGACACCGGGCGGTGAGCGTCGCGCTCGTCGTGGCGCTCGGGCTGGGGGCGGGGGCCGCGGTGGCGCCGGCCGCCGTCGCCGCCCCCGCGGCCGCCGCGTCGGCGTCGGCGCTCGGCGGGTTCCGGCTGGCGAGCATCACCGCCTCGGACGGGGTCGTGCTGAAGGCCGACGTGTTCACCCCGCCGGCCGGGACACCGGGGGCGGACGCGCAGGGGCGGTACCCGGTCGTGGTGCAGCCGGCGAGCTGGGGGCAGAACGACCTGGAGTACGTCGCCCAGGGGCACAAGTTCGCCGCCGCCGGGTACGTCGTCGTGACGTACACCGTGCGCGGGTTCTGGGGCTCGGGCGGGCAGGTGGACGTCGCCGGGCCCAAGGACGTCGCCGACATCTCGACGGTGATCGACTGGGCCCTCGCCAACACCTCCGCCGACCCCGGCCGGGTCGGCATGATCGGGCTCTCCCTCGGCGGCGGACTCACCCTCCTCGGCGCCGCGTTCGACCCGCGGATCAAGGCCGTCGCCTCGCTGAGCGGCTGGGCCGACCTGACCGACGCGCTCTACAGCGGGCAGACCCGGCACACCGCCGCCGCCACCCGCCTGGAGAACATCGAGCACCTGACCGGCCGCAAGAGCCCGGAGTTCGCGACCGCCCTGGACGACCTGTTCGGCGACCACGACCTGCCCGACGTGATCAAGTGGGCGGGCGTCCGCTCCCCGGCCACCTACCTGGACCGCATCAACGCCAACGGCGCCGCGATCTACCTCGCCAACGGCTGGAACGACAGCTTCTTCAACCCCGGCCAGATGGCCGACTTCTACCAGCGGCTGACCGTCCCCAAGCGCCTCGAACTGCGCCCGGGCGACCATGCGAGCCAGGAGTTCACCGGCCTGCTCGGCTTCTCCAACGCCACCTGGGACAACGCCCGCGGCTGGCTCGACCACTACCTGATGGGCGCAGCGGGCTCGCAGGGCCCCCAGGGCGTGGACCTGGAGGTCCGCCCGTCCGGCGCCCACGAGGCCTACCCGGACTGGAGTTCCGTCAGCTCCCGCACCGAGCGGCTGAGCCTCGACGGCAGCGCCACCGTGCGCGGCGACGAGTCCTCGGGCGCGAGCGGCGGCGTCGTCCTGCTCTCCGGCATGATCGACCAGTGGCTGCACCAGCCGCCGACCGTCGTCGTGCCGTTCCTGGACCGCTCGGCGGCCGCCGTCCGCCAGTCGGAGCCGTACGGGCAGGGCCTGCGGGTGCGCGGCGCGGTCCGCGTGCACACCACCGTCACCAGCTCGGCGCCGCAGGGCACGGCCGTCGCGTACCTGTACGACGTGGACGCGCTCGGTGTCGGCCGCCTCGTCGCGCACGCCCCGCAGAGCTGGGCCGGACGCCCGGCCGGGCAGCCCTTCCCGCTCGACGTCACGCTGTTCCCCACCGCCTACGACGTCCCGGCCGGCCACCGCCTCGCGCTCGTGCTCGGCACCCGGGACGGCCTGTACGGCGGCGAGACGCCCAAGGGCAGCACGGTGACCTTCGGCCCGGCGGACGTCTCCGTCCCGGTCCGTTAGGCGCCGCCCAGCATGATCCGGGCGACCAGCTCCCGCCGGCTGGCCACCCCGGCCTTGGCGAACACCGACTTGAGGTGGTCCTGCACGGTGTACGGCGCCATCGCGAGCGTCCGCGCCACCTCACGGGTGTCGCAGCCGCGCACGAGCAGCAGGGCCACCTCCTGCTCGCGCGCGGTCAGCCCGTACGCGGCCAGGTAGAGCGGCACGGTCTCGGCGGGCGTGGCGGGGGAGGCGACCACCGTCGCCTGGCCCGCCACACCCGCGCCGCGAAGTGCGGAGCCGTGCAGCACGTACCAGCGGCCGTCGCGGGTTTGCACCCGCACCGGTAGCTGGGACGCGGGCAGCCCGTGGGCCGCGCGGCGGGCGTGCTCGGCGGCCATCGCGACGGCGGTGGGCACGTCGAGCGCGGTGGGCGTCGGGTCGGCGAGCCGGGCGAGCAGGTCCTCGGCGGGGCCGGAGAGGGCGAGGAGCCGGTTGGCCCGGTCGAGCACGATCACGGCCGGCGCGCGGTCACCATCCTCATCCACCCGACCGGACGGCGGGACGTGCGAGGCGCGCAGGGCGTTGCCGAGGTGCCGCGCCGCGAGGTCCGCGAACCTGCGCTGCCGCGCCGGGTACGGGCCGCGGTCGGGCGCGCGCATGAACGCGGCGCAGCCCCACATGCCGCCCGCCGCGTCGAAGCAGGCGCGCAGCTCGTCGCCGAACCCGGCCGGGCGGATCTGCTCGCGATAGCGGACGCTGCGCCCGGGCCGGCCCTGGCTGGCGTGGCTGATCGTCTCGGCCCGGCGGCCCGCCCGGCGGATCTTCGGAAACGTCGCCAAGTCGTCCGTCCACACCTCAAGTTGGACGGCGTGGTCGTACGCGGCGAGGCTGAGGTCCTCGCTCTGCACCGAGGTGACGAGCCCGGTGGCCGGGTCCGCGGTGTGCCAGCAGACGGCGTCGAACTCCAGCACCGGGCGCAGGAGTTCGTCCGCCGCCCGGAAGATCCGGTCGGTCGGCAGGGCGGCCGCGGCGAGCTCCCGCAGCCCCTCGATGGCACCCGCCTCGGCGGCGGCCCGCGCGTTCCGTAACCCCATGACGCGGAACCTAACACCCGGTTCGTGCCCTGACCACGCGCCGATCGGCGGGCCCCCACTCCTCCTCCCGACGGGCGTGGTTCCGGCCAGTCGGGGGCGCGCCGAGGCGGCGCTCCAGGTGGTGCTCGGTGCGTCGCCGGTCCGGTGACGAGGTCACGACGGGTCGGGCAGGTGCACGTCCAGGGACGGGCCTTCCAGTGCGAGGGCGGTGAGACCGGTGTCCGTGCCGGACGCATGGTCCTCGCCGGGCTCCCAGCGGACACCGTCGCCGACCGACACGGGAATCCGGTGCCCGTCCGGACCGGAGACCCAGCCCTCGCCCGTGATCACCAGGAAGACCTGGCGAACCGGAGCGGGATGGGAGCCGATCGTCCCTCCCGGCCCGATGGTCAGATAGGTGAGATGGGCGGATCCCGGTCCTGCGGCGACCTGAGCGGCGGTCGCGCCCACGCTGTCGAAGCGGTCAATGGCCTTGTCCGCACGGTCGAACCGGAACAACTCCACGTGGGCTCTCCTCGCGAGATCCCAAAGGCACCGATCCTAGTGGGGACACCCCGAGGTGCCGAACGGTCGTGAATCCGGGCGGGTGTCCCGTCCCCGGCGAGGGGCGGCGTGGCATGGAGCGGGCACGAACGACGAAGATCGGTGACATCCTGTCAGGATGATCGATCATTCCGGGCGTCCACTACGCCGCCAGCTCGCCCAGCCGTTCTCCCACGCCGACGCCGCGGTCGACGTTCCGCTCGTCGAGCCGCAGGGACCCGTGGGCTCCCCGTTCTCCACGCCGGCCCCGGATCCGGCGGCATCCGAGACCGGGCCGGGCCGGACGGAGGTGCCGGCTGCACGGCGACCCCTCGGGCCCGGCGGTACTGCCGTACGGTCGGCTCAAGTCTTTACCGGGATCGAGGACTGACGACGATGCGGACGTGACGGAGCCGCAAGAGCAGGGCCGGGGCCGTCGATCCGGACGAACGCCTCCCGGACGGCGACCCGGCCGGCGGCGTGGAAGGAGCGTGCGCTCGAATCCACGTCGTGTATGACCGTACGGTGGATGACGACGGCCAGCGCCACCTCACCTGCGCCGCGTGCGGCCAGCTCTTCGCGGATGCCCTCGACGAACGCCTCGTGCCACGAGCGGAGTTCACCCTCCGGGATCGTTCCGACGAGCTCCGCCCCGTGCGCGACCTCCAGGACGATTCCGTTCTCCCAGGGCTCGAAGTCCACCGTCACGTCAGCGAAGTCGGACGGACACCCCGCCTGCCACACGTACCGGGCCCGCACGTCCCGCACCGGGTACGGCGGGAACACCTCATTCTCCACACGGCGACCGTAGCTCACTGCCGCGTCGGTAGCATCGTCCTTGATCATCGACGGTGCTCCGACGGTGATCCGACGATGCCGGGGGAGCGGGAGCAGCGGTGACCAGTCAGGACCACACGGGCATGCCGCCGTTGCGGCCGGGCGACCCGCGCGACGTCGCGGGGTACCCGCTGCTGCGCCGGATCGGCGAGGGCGGCATGGGGGCCGTGTACCTGTCCCGGACGCGTGGCGGCCAGCCGGTCGCGATCAAGGTGATCCGTGAGGAGTTCGCCCGCGACGGGGAGTTCCGCCGCCGGTTCGAGCAGGAGGTCCGCGCGGCCCGGACGGTGCAGGGCTACCACGTGGTGCCCGTCATCGACCACGACACCGGCGGCACCACGCCTTGGCTGGCCTGCCGCTACGTTCCCGGCCTCGCACTGGACCAGGCCCTCGGCGGGTTCGGGCCGCTGCCCCTGACGACCGTGTTCCAGGTGGTCGGCTGCGTCGCGGAGGCGCTGCGCGCGGTGCACGCGGCCGGGATCGTCCACCGGGATTTGAAGCCCAGCAACGTCCTGCTCGCCTCCGACGGCCCGTGGGTCATCGACTTCGGCATCGCCCGGGCCGAGGACGGCACCCGGCTGACCGCCAGCGGCTCGATGATCGGCACGCCCCACTTCATGTCCCCGGAGCAGGCGCTCGGAGAACCGGTGACCCAGGCCGGCGACGTCTTCGCGCTCGGCCTGATCGCCGCCGTCGCCGCCACCGAGCGGCACCCGTACGGGGAGGGCAGCGCGATCACCCTCGCCACGCGCATCGCCAACACCGAGTACCGGCCCCCGGACCTCTCGGGCTACCAGCCCGAGCTGCGCGCGCTGCTCGCCCGTTGCCTGCACGCCGACCCGGCGGCCAGGGCCACGCCCGAAGAGCTGGCGGACCTCTGCAACCGTGTCCTACCCCGGCCCCTCCGGGCCTTCGAACACTGGCTGCCGGCGCCCCTGGCGGGGGAGATCCGGCGCCGCGAGACGGCCGTCCGCCGGCTCCTGGACGGGGACGCGCCGGTCGAGGGGCCGCCGGCGGAGGAGAGCCCGGTCGAGCCTGCGGTGCCTGAGCCCGCCGCGCCCGCACCTGCCCCGGCCGAGTACGTGCCCACCGCCCCCGCCACCGCACCCGTCGTAATGCCCCGGCCGCAGCCGCCCGCGCCCACCCGCGTCCTGGATCCGGACTTCCTGACGGCCGTCGCTCCCCAGGCCCCCGCTCCGCCCGCGCCGCCCGCCTACGCCCCCCAGGTCCCCGTTCCCCCCGCTTCGCACACGCCCGCGAGGCCCAGGCGACGACGACGTCTGGTGGCCGTGTCGTTCCTGGTCGTCGGCCTCTATATCGCCTACCTCTCGTTCGCGGCGCTGGACGTCCCCGACGAGAAGTCCACCGCTCCCGTCAAGTACGGACCGGTCGATGTCACCATCGACTCCGCTCAGGCCGCCTCCATCGACCTCGACGCGGACCGGCCGGTGGTCGGTGCGGATCCCGCCGATCTGGCGGTGCGGTGGAACGCGGCCGGCGCGCCGAGCCTGGGGGTCGAGCGGGCGCGACCGGCCCTGGCGGCGGCCGCCCGCCCCTTCGACGACTATGGTCCGAGCTCCGGCGAATGCAAGGTCCAGATCAAACAGAACGGCGCCGCCGACAGCGGCCCCCTGGTCCCCGGCAAACAGTTCTGCTACCAGACCCGCAAGGGCCGTACGGTCGTCCTGAGGATCGTGGCCGTTCCCTCGGGCGTTGGTCCCCTCCGGTTCGCCGTCACCGCCTGGGACGACGGGCCGAAGTGACCCCGGCGGGCTCTCAAGCGGGGATCAGCGCGTCCCACTCGGCGCGGGTCGGCCCGTCGTGGGTCGGGGCGAAGTCGGGGCGGTCGGCCAGCCAGGCCGTGACGTGGCGGTCCACCTCGTCGCTGCCGTAGGCGGTGTCGGGGGTGTGGACGAGGTGGCGCACGTGGGCCCGGGCGCGCATGACGACGGGGTCCTCGAAGGCGCACGCGGCCACGGCGGCGGCCCGCACGTCCGTGGCCGGTGCGGCCTCGGCGAGGCGCTGGGCGTTGGTCTGATCGGCCTTCACCTGGGCGTCGAACCACGGCCGGAGGGTCCGGGTGCTCCAGGCGTGGTAGCCGGCGGGGTCGGCGGCGACCTCGTCGGCGTGCGCGGCGAGGTACTGGCCGGCCAGGAGCCCGAGGGCGACGCCGTGGCCCAGGGTGGGGTTGGTGTGGACGAGGCTGTCCCCGGCGTTGACCAGGCCGGTGACGACGGGCCCGTCCGCGTCGACGAGTGAGGACCAGCGGTTGTCCAGGCCGGCCATCGCCAGGACGGCGGACTGCGGTTCGGGGGCCAGGTCGAGCCAGGCGGCGCAGGCCGGGAAGCGGTGGAGGACGGCCTCGAACACGGCGGGGTCGGTGAGCGCGCCCCGGGTCGGGTCGGCCGTGGAGAGCACCAGGCTCAGCGCGAAGGTGTCGTTGTCGGACGGGAAGACGCCGGCCATCGCGAACGGCGCGACCGAGCCCGTCTTGACACGCCCGGGGTCGCGCGGGCCGTCGGGGCGCAGGCGGTACCAGCGGCACAGGTAGGCGATCCCGGCGCGGTGGCTCTCGACCACGGGCGGGCGGCAGCCGGCCGCGGTCAGCCAGCCGGGCACCGGCGAGCGGCGGCCGGCGGCGTCGACGACAAGGTCCGTCGGGTGGGTCCCGGCGTCCGTCTCCACACCGGTGACCCGGGTGGGACGGTCCGCCGCGAAGGCGAGGCCGCGCACCCGGCAGCCGCGCCGCACGTCGACGGCGGCTTCCCGCTCCACGGCGGCGGTCAGGGCGGCCTCCAGCACGATGCGACGGGTGCGCAGGGTGATCAGGTCCTCGTCGCCGTCCCGCTGCGGCGGGTGCGCGTCGAACCAGTCGAAGTCGTGGTACTCGTGGGCGCCGCGCGCCAGGAGGTCCGCGTAGACGTCCGGGGCCTCGGCCCGCAGCACGGTGCGCACCGGCGCGAGGAAGGAGTGGGGCTGGTCGGCTTGGGGCACCCGGGGCCTGGCCCAGTCGTAGAAGTCCCGGTCGAGGTCCTCACCGGCGGCCCGTGTGTCCTGTTCGAACAGCGTCACCACATGGCCCCGCCGGCCCAGCATGAGCGCTGTCCCCAGCCCGCTGATACCGCCACCGATCACTGCAACCCGCGCCACTGAGGCTCCCCTTCGCGTCGTGTTGCGGAGCGATCTTACTGTCCGATGATCGCCGCCCGTCAAACCGGCGTCGCCCCTGGCAGCGCCTCCGGGGTGCGACTGGAAGCAGCGACGCCGACCGCGTTGCGGCGCCGCGGCCTGTGCGCCTGACACCGCAGGGCGAGGGCGGGAAGCGGCCGTCTCTCCTGCCCCCGCCCTGCGGTACCACAGCACCTCGTCCAGAGCATCCGCCCCGCGTATAGGGCATTACGCCCGCGCGAGCGCCCCGCCGTCGATCACGTAGCCGGAGCCGGTGATGCGGGCGGCGTGGTCCGAGGTCAGGAAGGACACGAGGTCGGCGACATCCTCCGGCTCGCTGACGCCCTTCATCGGTGCGCCCTCCATCTCGACCATCATCTGGACGACATCGTCGCCGTCCTGCCCGGTGGCACCCCTGATACTGTCCGCGACCATGTCCATGGCCGGGGTCCTGACCAGTCCCGGAAGGACGCTGTTGACGCGGATCCCGTACCCGGCGACCTCGGCCGCCAGTCCCTTCGCGTAGTGGAGGAGCGCCGCCTTCGCCGCTCCGTAATGGAGCAGGGCGCCGACCGGCCGCTGGGCGGTCGTCGATGCCATCTCGATGATCACCCCGCTGCGCTGTTCGATCATCGACGGCAGGACGGCCCGGTCGAGCCGGACCGCAGCGAGGTAGTTCGTCTTGAGTGCCTCGATCCAGTCCTCGTCAGGGATCGTGGAGTACCCGCCCAGGTGCGGCATGCCGCCGCTGCTCGCCCCACCCGCGTTGTTGACCAGAATGTCCACACCGCCGAGCAGTTCGAGAGCCGTGTCGGCCAGCTGCCGGACGCCCTCCAGGCTGCTCGAATCGGCGATCACCAAGTGTGCCGAGTCCGGGAGCCCGGGTGCCTCCTTCCGTGCCGAAGTCACCACGGTTGCCCCCTCGGCGACGAGCCTCCGCACGATCGCCAAGCCGATACCGCGGGTACCGCCTGTCACCAGCGCGCGTTTACCCCGTTTACTCGTTGACGCGTTTGTTTCGTAGGACATGACGCTTTCCTGTCTTCGACGGTGCTTCAGTGATGGCCCCGCGGGGTGGCACGGGGCCCGGTGGCCGGGCGATGATCAGCTCGTCGGCTTCTGCGACTGCCGTTCCGCCGCAAGGTCCAGGATGTTCCGGTTCCCCTCCGTCCAGAGGATGGTCATCGCCAGCTCGTCGATCCTCCAGTTGCCGCCGGAGCGCACGAGATGGAAGCGGTAGGTTCCGCCGATGCGCCACAGCGGGGAGCCCATGGGGTTGTCCAGCCGGTGAGTCGCCTGGAAGGAGGCCGTGCACTCGGCCGTGGCGCCCTCGAACGACACCAGGTGACTGGTCATCAAGTGCTGGGAGGAGTCGTAGCCACCGAGCACCGCGACCCAGGAGTCGACGAGTTCCTTCGACGTCACCGTGGTCGGTGACCCGCCGAGCAGGCTGGTGTAGTCGAGGAGCACTTTGGGAGCGAACAGGGCGCGGGCCTCGTTCCATTCGCGCCGGTCGCTGTGCCACCCCGTGCGATCGCAGATCTCGATGACGGCGGTGCGGTCGTCCATGCGTTGTTCCTTACCGGGATCGGTCGGGGATGGGCGTGGAGGAGCGGTCACCAGGTGACGGGGAGGTCGTGCAGGCCCTCCAGCGTCATGCCGACCTTCATGGAGACCTCGTCCATCGGCACCGCGAGGCGCAACGTGGGGATCCGCTCGAAGAGAGCGGTGAACAGGATCTCCAGTTCGGCCCGCGCGAGGTTCTCTCCCAGGCAGCGGTGCGGTCCGTGACCGAAGGCCAGATGGCCCTGGGTGTCCCGGCGTATGTCGAACACGTCGGGATTCTCGAAGGCCCGGGTGTCGCGGTTGGCTGCGGCGGTGGACAGGATGACACCGTCCCCTTCCTTGATCGTCCGCCCGGCCACCTCCACATCGGCGGTCGCGACCCGCAGCGTCGTCAGGTCGGCGATGGACAGGAAGCGCATCAGCTCCTCCACCGCGCCGGGGACCAGCTCCGGGTCCTCGCGCAGCATCGCCAGCTGGTCAGGGTGCTGCAGCAGCGTCAGGGTGCCCAGGCCGATCATGCTCGTGGTCGTCTCCTGACCGCCGATCAGCAGGGCGACCATCAGCTTCGACACCTCGATCGACGTCAGCTCACCCGTGTTCAGCCGGTCCCTGATGAGCGTGCTCAACAGGTCGTCGCTCAGGTTCGCCCGCTTCGCGTCCACCACCTTCACCAGGTAGTCGAGCAGTTCCCGGCCGGCCGTGACGGCCTGCTCCAGGTCCGGCGCCTGCATGATCCCCTGGGCGTGCACCTCGAACAGCTCGTGCTCCTCGTAGGAGATGCCGAGCATCTTGCAGATCACCCGCGACGGCAGCGGCCTGCCCAGCACCGCGACCAGGTCGACCGGAGTCTCGTGCCGCAGCAGGTCGCCGATGAGCTCGTCGGCCACCTCCTGGATCATCGGACGCAGCCTCTCCACCTGCTTGGCGGTGAAACGCGGCAGCAGCATGCGCCGGCGGGCCTTGTGCCGCTCCCCGTCCAGACCGAACAGCTCCTGGGTGAACTCGGGGAAGTTCTTCTCCCGTTCGGCGAGGATCGGGAAGGCGGGGTTGTCGTGGTCGGAGGAGAACAGCTTCGCGTCGGCGAACATCTCCCGCGTCTCCTTGTGCTGGGTCACCAGCCACGCGACCCGGCCGTCGTAGAGTTCCACCTGGGAGAGCGGGCCCTGCTCGCTCAGCTCCGTGTACTCGGTCGGCGGGTGGTAGGGGCAGCCCCGCCTCATCGGGTACTCGTGCAGCTCCGTGCCGGTCGTCGTCGACTGCTCAGTCATGGTCAGAACCTCTCTCGTCGTGGTGGGGACGTGGTGCGGATGCGGAACGCCTGTCACAGGCCGGGAAGGGGGACGGAGAGCCATCGGTGCACCGCCAGGGCGGCGGCTCCGGCGTCGTCCTCCACGATCGTGAAGTGGTCGCCGTGCACCTCCTGGACGGCCATCGGGAACGCCGGGTCCTGCTTCCAGACGTCCGCCGGGACCTCGGGGGAGCCGTCCACCGGAGGCAGCGGGGCCGTGGCGCGGACCAGGAGATGGGGCGCACGGGTCGGTGCCGGGGAGAAGCCGGCGAACATGCCCAGATACGCGCCCATCGCGGTCCACCGCACGTGGTCGATCCTGCCGATCGACTCCTCCCGGTCGAACATGCCCCGGGTCAGCGCGGGCTGGATCAGCGGGAGCCGGCTGTCGGCGAAGTACGTGTCCAGCAGCACCACGCCCAACGGGCCGCGGTCCGTCTCCTCCAGACGGCCCGCCACCGCGTTGGCCAGCCAGCCGCCGGAGGAGTAGCCGACGAGGACGTACGGGTCGCCGGCCGTGTGGCGCAGGACCGCCTGTGCCTGCGTCTCCACCATGGTGGCGAAGTCGGCGGGCAGCGCCTCACCCTCGACGAAGCCCGGCACCTGCATCGCGGACACCTCGCGGACGCCCGCGAGCGCCGCGGCGAAATGGGCGTACTGGAGCGGGCTCGACGAGGCCCCCACGGTGGGGAAACAGACCAGGGCGGGGCGCTCGGGGCCGCCCGACAACCGGACCGGTTCCCGCACGGCCCCGTCCTGCGACGCCGTGAACGTCGGCCGCAGCCGGGCGGCGGCCACCAGGAACGCGTTCCCGTCACCGATCCTGCCCTGTGCGCATGCCTGCCGGTACAGCACGTCGACGGTGTCCTGCGTCCGGTGTGCGACGGCGTCCTGCCCGGACCGGCTCGCGCCGAACAGTGCGTCGAGCCGCTCGGCGAGCCCGGCCGGTGTGGCGCTGTCGATCACGATCGTGGCGGGAAGACGGAGGCCGGTCGCCTCGCTCAGGGCGTTGCGCAGCTCCACGGCGGTCAGCGAGTCGAACCCCGCCTCCAGGAACGGCCGGGAGACGTCCAGGGCCCCGGGGTCGGTGTGGCCGAGCACGCTCGCGGCGCGCGTCCGCACCAAATCCAGGAACTCCTCCCGCCGCTCCTCCGCGCCGAGATCCGCGAGGTTCCTGCGGGCCGTAGCCGTAGTCGTAGTCGTAGTCGGCGCAGGCGGCGGCGCGGGCAGGAGCCCCCTGAGCAGCGTCGGCACCTCCTCGCGGCCCGCCGCACGCAGCGCGACGGTGTCCACGTGCATCAGGACGACCGATGCCTCGGCACCCGACCGGGCCACGTCGAACAGGTCCAGGCCCTCCTCGGAGGAGAGGGCGGCCACCCCCGAGCGTGCGAGCCGGGCGAGCGGGTTCCGGGCCGCCGTACCGGTCATGCCGCCGCTGCTCTCCTCCCACGGCCCCCAGGCCAGCGAGACGGCGGGCAGCCCCTGGGCGGACCGGTGCTGCGCCAGCGTGTCGAGGAAGACGTTCGCCGCCGCGTAGTTGCCCTGCCCCCCGGCGCCCAGGACACCGGACGCCGAGGAGAACAGGACGAACCCGGCGAGGTCGCTGTCCCGGGTCAGCTCGTGCAGGTGCCACGCGGAATCCAGCTTGGCCCGCAGCACGCTGTCCAGCTGCTCCGGGGCCAGCGAGGTGAGCACCCCGTCGTCGAGCACACCGGCCGCGTGCACCACCAGGCTCAGCGGATGCGTGGCGGGCACGCCCGCGAGGAGCTGCGCCAGCGCCTGCCGGTCGGACACGTCGCAGGTGGCCACGGTGGTCTCGGCGCCCAGCTCCGCCAGCTCCGCGACCAGCTCGGCGGCCCCGTCGGCGGCCCGGCCGCGACGGCTCGCGAGGAGCAGGTGCCGTACGCCGTGGCGCTCCACCAGATGACGGGCCACCTGTCGGCCCAGGCCCCCCGTGCCCCCGGTCACCAGCACGGTGCCCTCGGGGGCGAGCGCGAGATCCCCGGGCACGCCGCCCCCCGCTGCCCTGGCGAGCCGAGGGGTGAGGAGCGCGCCCGAGCGGATCGCCACCTGGGACGCGCCGCAGGCGAGCGCGGCGCTCAGCGCGCCCGACGACCCGTCCTCACCGTCCACGTCGATCAGCACGAAGCGGCCCGGATGCTCCGTCTGCGCGGACCGGACCAGGCCCCACACCGGCGCGTGGGCCAGCGCCGATGGGTCCTCCCCACGGCGCGCGGCCACCGCGCCGCTCGTCACGAAGGCGAGACGTGCCTGCGCGAACCGCCCGTCGGCGAGCCAGGACCGGACCACCACCAACGCCTCGTGGACGGCGGCGTGGCTCGCCGCGACGACCGACCCCGTGCCCGGCCCCAGGACCACGACCACGGCATCCGGGACCGCCTCACCGGCGGCGACCGCGTCCCCCAGGTCCGCCACACCGGCGAAGCGGCCCACCCGGACACCAGCGGCCTCCAGAGCCCCGGCGTACCCGTCACCGCCCGGACCCACGACCGCACAGCGCCGTACCGGCACCGCGTCGCGTGCCGCCGTCCTGGCCCAGTCGACCCGGAAGACAGCGCCGTCCCGGACACTCTGCGTGGCGCGGATCTGCTCGCGGGAAATCGGCCGCAGCGCGAGGCCCCGTACCGACATCACCGGCCGGCCGTCCAGGTCCGAGGCGGCCACCTCGATGCTGCCTGGCCCGTCCGGCGCCAGCCTGACACGCAGCGCGCACGCCCCGGCCGCGTGCAGCGACACACCGCTCCACGAGAACGGCACCATGGCCCCGCCCTCGCTCTCGACCAGGCCGCCCAGGCCGGCACCGTGCAGTGCGGCGTCCAGCAGCGCCGGATGCAGACAGAACCCGCCGGTCTCGTGCGTGCGTTCCTCCGGCAGCGACACCTCCGTGAAGATCTCCGCACCGCGCCGCCACGCCCGCCGCACCCCCCGGAACAACGGCCCGTAACTCAGGCCCGCGGCGGCCAGCTCCGCGTAGAGGCCGGACGTGTCCAGTGCGAGCGCGCCGTCCGGCGGCCACACCACGGGGTGCTCCGGCTCCCCGCCTCCGGCGGAGAGGAGACCGGCGGCGGAGAGGAGACCGGTGGCGTGCCGGGTCCACGTCTGCGCCGAGGGCGCGTCCTCCGGCCGGGAGTGGACGCTCACCGGCCGGCGTCCGGAGGCGTCCGGAGCGTCGACCACGACTCTGACGTGGACGGCGCGATCCTCGGGGAGGACCAGCGGCTCCTGGAGGGTGAGTTCCTCGACGTCCGCGAGGCCGGTCTCCCGGCCGGCCGTCAGCGCCATGTCCACCAGCGCGGCCCCTGGCAGCACCGGGGCGCCGAGCACCGTGTGGTCGGCGAGCCAGGGCTGCTCCGCCGCCGACAGCCTGCCGGTGAACAGGACCGTCTCCGCCGTCGGCACGTCCACCTCCGCACGCAGCAGGGGGTGCGGCAGGTCGCGCTGCCCGGCCCGGTGGGGCTGCCCCGCCTCCCCGTCCGCGGACGGGGCGAGCCAGAAGCGCCGGCGCTGGAAGGGATAGGCCGGCAGGTCGACGAGCCGGGGCCCGGCCGCGGACAGGTACGTCCGCCAGTCCACCGGTACGCCGTGCACGTGCAGCCGGGACAGCGCCGTGACGAGCGTCTCCTCCTCCGGCCGGCCGGCCCGGACCGCCGCCAGTGCCACCGCGTTCCTGCCGGTGAGACAGCTGTCCGCCATCGGCGTCAGCGCGGCGTCCGGCCCCAGCTCCAGGAACGAGTCCACCCCCTGGGCTTCGAGGGTGCGGACGGCGTCGAGGAAACGCACCGCGTGGCGCGCGTGCCGGGCCCAGTAGTCGGGGGAAGCCAGCTCCTGCGCCGTGACCACGTCCCCGGTCAGCGTGGAGACCAGCGGGATACGCGGCGGCCGGTGGTCGACGCGGCGCGCGACCTCACGGAAGGCGTCCAGCATGCCTTCCATGTGCGGGGAGTGGAACGCGTGGCTCACCCGCAGCCGCCGGGTCTTGCGCCCGCGCGCGGCGAACCCGCCCGCGATCCGCTCGACCTCCGCCGCGTCCCCGCTGACGACGACCGAGGACGGGCCGTTGACCGCCGCGACGGCGACCTTGTCGCGCACGCCGTCCACAGCCGCCAGCACCTCGGCCTCGCTCGCCTCGACGGCCGCCATCGCGCCGCCCGAGGGCATCCCCTGCATCAGCCGGCCGCGCTCGACCACCAGCAGCGCTGCGTCCGGCAGGGACAGGCAACCGGCGACGTGCGCCGCGGCCAGCTCTCCCACCGAATGGCCGGCGACGCAGTCCGGCCGCACACCCGAGTGCTCCAGCAGCCGGAACAGCGCCACCTCGAAGGCGAACAGCGCCGGCTGCGCGTACGCGGTCCGGTCCAGCAGATCCTCGTGCCCGGAGTCGCCCAGGATCACTTCCTTCAGCGGACGGCCCAGACGGACGTCCAGCTGTTCGAGCACCGCGTCCAGCGCCTCGGCGAACGCCGGGAACGCCTCGTAGAGCGCCTTCCCCATCCCCGGGCGCTGACTTCCCTGACCGGTGAACAGGAACGCGACCTTGGGCCGGCCGGCCGTACCGCGCACCAGACCGGGCGCGGTACCGCCGTCCGACAGCGCGCCCAGCGCCCGGCGCACCTGCTCTCGGTTCCTGGCCACGACCACCGCGCGGTGGCCGAGCGCGGCACGGCGGCTCAGTGACCACGACAGGTCGGCGAGCGGTACGTCGGTCCGTTCGTCCAGGTGCGTGAGCAGGCCGCGCGCCTGCGCCCGCAGCGCGTCGTCGCTCTTGGCGGACAGCACCCACGGCAGGGCGACGCCGGAGTCCAGAGCCTGCGTGCCGTCCACGGGGCGGCGGGTCTCCGTGGGGGGCGCCTGTTCGAGGATGACGTGGGCGTTGGTGCCGCTGACGCCGAAGGAGGAGACGGCGGCGCGGCGTGGGCGGTCGCTGT
>NZ_JBHWGV010000074.1:0-6647 GCF_042732955.1 Kitasatospora sp. NPDC059747
CGTTGGCAGTCTGAAAATCACCCGTCACGCCCCTCTCCGCGGCCACCCCCTCCGCCACCCCCTCCCGCAGCCCGACCCTCTCGCCTGTGGGGGGAGGGGGAGGGGGGTGGTTGGGGTGGGTGCATTGGTGCGGCGAGGAGGAGGGAAGGGGCGGGGAGGAGGGCATGGGGATGAGGGATTGGGCGGGGAGGAGGGCATGGGGATGAGAGATGGGGTGGGGAGGGGGAGGCGAGGGGGATGGGGTGGGGAGGCGACGGGGGCAGGGCATGGGGTGGGACTGGGGGGTGGGGCACCGATAGGGTTGGGGGTGTGCTTCCTGAGGTGACGGCGGTCCGGTATGTGACGCCACTGCGAGAAGGCGGTTCGATGCCGGGCCTGGTCGAGGCCGACGACCGGCGGCTGTACGCGTTGAAGTGGGTCGGTGCCGCGCAGGGGCGCAAGGCGCTGGTCGCGGAGGTGCTGGCCGGTGAGCTGGGGCGGCGGCTGGGGCTGCCGGTGCCGGAGCTGGTGACCGTCGACCTGGATCCGGTGCTCGCGCGCAGCGAGCCGGATCCGCAGGTCCAGGACCAGATGCGGGCCAGTGGCGGGACCAACCTCGGCATGGCGTTCGTCAGCGGGGCGCTCAACTTCGACCCGCTGTGCTTCGAGGTCGACGCGGGCCTGGCCGGGCGGGTGCTCTGGTTCGACGCGCTCATCGGCAACGTCGACCGGTCGTGGCGGAATCCGAATCTGCTGGTCGCCACCGGCGGGCTGCGGCTGATCGACCACGGCGCGAGCCTGATCTTCCACCACAACTGGGCGGGCGCCGCCGCGTGGATCCGCCGTCCGTACGACGCCTCCGACCACGCGCTGCTGCGTTCCGGGCCGGACCTCGCGGCCGCGGACAAGGACCTCGCGCCGCTCGCCGAGGCGGCGGTCGAGCAGGCCGTGGCGCGGATCCCGGACGTCTGGCTGGTGGACGAGCCGGGCTTCGACTCGCCGGACGCGGTGCGTGCCGCGTACCGCGCCCAGCTGACCGCTCGACTGGCCGGTCCGCGCGACTGGCTGCCGGAGGTGCCCGCATGACCGTCGAACTCCACGACTACGAGTACGCCGTGATCCGCGCGGTGCCGCGGGTCGAGCGCGGCGAGTGCGTCAACGTCGGCGTGCTGCTGTACTGCCGGCAGAACGCGCACCTGGCCGCGCGAACCCACCTGGACCAGGCCCGGCTGCTGGCGCTGGACCCGGTCGCGGACGTGCACGGCGTCCGGAAGGCGCTGTACGGGATCGAGGCGGTGTGCGCGGGCGGTTCGCAGGCCGGTCCTGCGGCGTCGGACAGTCCCGGGCAGCGCTTCCGGTGGCTGACGGCGCCGCGCAGTGCGGTCGTCCAGCCGGGGCCGGTGCACACGGGGCTGACCGCGGACCCGGAGGCCGAGCTCCGGCGGTTGTTCGACCAGTTGGTGCTCTGAGCGGTTGATTCCGTGACGGTTGCCGTGGTCAAAGCTTGAGTTGCTGAAGCACTCGGCCGTACGCTGGTCCCATGGGTTCGACAGCGACGACGACCGTACCGACCAACGCCGAGCTGATGGAGGTGTTGGCCGCCGTCGGTGCCGCCTACTTCCAGGACTTCGCGGCGGCCGCGGCCCGGCACGGGCTCTCCTCCTCGCAGGCCAAGGCGCTCGGCGCGGTGCAGGAGCCGGTGCCGATGCGCGCGCTGGCCGGGCGGCTGGGCTGTGACGCCTCGAACGTCACCGGGATCGTCGACCGGCTGGAGTCGCTCGGGCTCGCCCACCGCGAGGCGGCGGCGGGCGACCGGCGGGTGAAGATCGTCGTGATCACCGAGCAGGGCCGGGACATCCTGACCCGCATCCGCGGCGAGATGGCGCGCACCCACCAGGCCTTCGAGGCGATGACGGACGAGCAGCGCGTCGCGCTGCACTCGATCTGCTCGCAGGTGCTGCCGGTGCTGGCAGGCCGAACGGGCGGCGCGCAGTAGCGCCAGGGCTCTACGGGCGTAGCGCGCCGTCGGCTGCAGTGGGCGTGACCTCGGCTGTTAGGCTTGCGAAGCGTGAGCGCGAAGCCCCAGATCCCCAATGTCCTGGCCTCCCGGTACGCCTCGGCGACCCTGGCCCAGCTCTGGTCCCCCGAGCACAAGGTGGTCCTCGAGCGCCACCTGTGGCTCGCCGTCCTGAAGGCCCAGCAGGACCTCGGCGTCGAGGTGCCGGCGAACGCCGTCGCCGACTACGAGCGGGTGATCGACCAGGTCGACCTCGGCTCGATCGCCGCCCGTGAGCGGATCACCCGCCACGACGTGAAGGCCCGCATCGAGGAGTTCAGCGAGCTCGCCGGGCACGAGCAGATCCACAAGGGCATGACCTCGCGGGACCTGACCGAGAACGTCGAGCAGCTTCAGGTCCGCCAGTCGCTGGAGCACGTGCGCGACCGCACGGTGGCCGTGCTGGTTCGCCTCGCGAGTCTGGCCGCGCAGCACTCCGAGCTGGTCATGGCCGGCCGTTCGCACAACGTCGCCGCGCAGGCCACCACGCTGGGCAAGCGCTTCGCGTCGATCACCGACGAGCTCCTGGTGGCCTTCCGCCGCCTGGAGGAGCTGATCGCCCGCTACCCGCTGCGCGGGATCAAGGGCCCGGTCGGCACCGCGCAGGACATGCTGGACCTGCTGGGTGGCGACACCGAGAAGCTGGCCGAGCTGGAGCGCCGGGTCGCCGGGCACCTCGGCTTCGAGAACGTGCTCACCAGCGTCGGCCAGGTCTACCCGCGCTCGCTGGACTTCGAGGTGCTCACCGCCCTCGTCCAGCTCGCCGCCGCGCCGTCCAGCCTGGCCAAGACCATCCGCCTGATGGCCGGCCACGAGCTCGTCACCGAGGGCTTCAAGGAGGGCCAGGTCGGCTCCTCCGCGATGCCGCACAAGATGAACACCCGCTCGTGCGAGCGCGTCAACGGCCTGGCCGTCATCCTGCGCGGCTACGCGTCGATGACCGGCGAGCTGGCCGGCGACCAGTGGAACGAGGGCGACGTCTCCTGCTCGGTGGTGCGCCGGGTCGCGCTGCCGGACGCGTTCTTCGCCTTCGACGGTCTGCTGGAGACCTTCCTGACCGTCCTCGACGAGTTCGGCGCCTTCCCGGCCGTCGTCGAGGCCGAGCTGGACCGCTACCTGCCGTTCCTCGCCACCACCAAGGTGCTGATGGGCGCGGTGCGCGCGGGCGTCGGCCGGGAGACCGGGCACGAGGTCATCAAGGAGCACGCCGTCGCCTCCGCGCTCGCGATGCGCGCCGGCGCCCGCGAGAACGAGCTGCTGGACCGCCTGGCCGCCGACGAGCGGATCCCGCTGGACCGCGCCGCGCTGGACGCGCTGCTGGCCGACCGGCTCTCGTTCACCGGCGCGGCCGGTGCGCAGGTCGCCGAGGTCGTCCGTCTGGTCGAGGCCGTCGCCGCGGCCTACCCGGAGGCGGCCAAGTACGCCCCCGGTGACATTCTCTGACGCAGCGTCAGGTTTTTGAGGGCCCTGCTGCCGGACCGGTGGCGGGGCCCTCGTGCGTGTGGACGTGGCCGGGGTCGAGGGGCGGGGTCGTGCCGCAGCACCACTCGGTGTCCGGCTCCGCGACCGGGTGGTCCTCGGGGGCCAGCACGTTGCCGCGGATGGTCACGAAGGCGGTGATCGCGCCGGCCGTCAGGAGCCCGGCGCAGATCAGCATCGCGGTGTGGAAGGCGTTGTCGACCGCGGCCGGCACCCGGTACGCGTCGCCGCTCAGGCCGGCCAGGGCCGGGAGGGCCGCGACCGCGAGCAGGCCGGCCGCGCGGGCGGCGGCGTTGTTGACCCCGCTCGCGATGCCCGCGTGCCGCACCTCGACGGCCGCGAGGACGGTCGCCGTCAGCGGAGCGACCAGCAGCGTCATGCCGCAGCCCATCACCGTGACGGCGGGCAGGACGTCCGCCCAGTAGGAGGAGCCGGCGCCGGCGCGCAGCATCAGCAGCACCCCGGCGGCGCACAGCAGCGGGCCGACGGTGAGCGGGATCCTCGGGCCGATCCGCTTGCCGAGCCGCGCGGCGCGCGAGGACAGCGCGAGCATCAGCACGGTGATCGGCACCAGGGCCAGGCCGGACACCAGCGGCGAGAAGCGGGCGACGATCTGCAGCTGGACGACCAGGAGGAAGAAGACGCCGCTGAACGCCGCGTACACGCAGAGGGTGACGAGGTTCACGGCGGTGAACAGCCGCGAGGAGAACAGCCCGAGCGGCAGCATCGGTTCGGGGGCGCGGCGTTCGACGACGATGAAGGCCGCGCCGAGCACGAGCCCGAGCACGCCGGTGACCCAGACGACGGGGGACAGGCCCTCGCCGCCCGCCGTCAGCGCGTAGGTGAAGGTGCCGAGCGCGAGGGCGGCGAGCACCGAGCCGAGCACGTCGAAGCGGCCGGTGGCGCTCTCGTCCCGGCTCTCGGGGACGTAGCGGGTGGCGACCGCGATCACGGCGGCGGCGAGCGGCAGGTTGAGCAGGAAGATCCAGCGCCAGCCGGGGCCGTCCACGAGCCAGCCGCCGACGAACGGGCCGACGGCCGCCGACACGCCGCCGAGGCCGGACCACAGGCCGACCGCGGCCGAGCGGTCGTCCGGGTGGAAGACCGCCTGGAGCATGGCGAGCGAACCGGGCGTCAGCAGCGCCCCGCCGATGCCCTGGACGGCGCGTGCGGCGATCAGCACCTGGATGTTCGGCGCGGCGGCGCAGGCCGCGGAGGCGACGGCGAACCAGACCACGCCGAGCAGGAAGACCCGGCGCCGGCCGTAGCGGTCGCCGAGCGCGCCGCCGAGCAGGATGAGCCCGGCGAGCGTCAGCAGATAGGCGTTCAGCGTCCACTGCAGGGACGCGAGGGTGGCGCCGAGGTCGGTGCCGATGCGGGGCAGGGCGACGTTCACCACGGTGCCGTCGAGCATCGCCATGCTGGAGCCGAGCACTGTTGCCAGGAGGACCCAGCGTCCCTGCGCGGTGCCCAGGCGCAAGGAGCCGGCGTTGGTTGTGGCCACGGCCCGATCCTCCGCCCGGCGGGGTGCACGTGACAAGGGTCACCGGTGGTGCGTCCGGGGGGTGCGGTGGGTGATCGCGTGGTCACGGAGGGGTCGGCTCGTCGGCGGAGGGTCGTTGATCCGCTGCGGGCAGTGAATGGATTGTGCACGCACCGTATTCCGGATCATTCGGAGCGTCATCGTCGCGGGTGGGGTTGTTGCGGGTTCAAGAGATCGACATTGCTTCACCCGGACGGATGAGTTTTAGTTCAGCGACCGACCGGCCAGCCCGGACGGATCCACCGGGTGGAACGCCGAGTCCTGCCGCTGCCCGGTGGCTCGCACTGAACTCTGTACGGCAGGAGCGGGGGACCCACAGGTAAGTCGCCGGACCGGAATTCGCGCTGTTTGCGCGGAAGTTCCAGGGCCGGCTCGGGGTGAAGCCGCGCATGCGGCCGGGCAACTCCAGCCCGAACCCGACAGCTCACCTCGCAGGCGTCGGAGAGGAAACTTCCATGCCTGCTCAGGCTCGTCGTATCACCCTGCCCCGCGCCGCCCGCATCGGCATCGCGACCGCCGTCACCGGTGTCTCCTTCGCCCTCCCGCTCGTCACCGCGATGAGCGCCCAGGCCCACACCGCCCCCGGCGCCCCCGCCGCTCCGGTCGCCGCCGCCTCGGCCCCGGCCGCTCCGGCCGCCGCCCAGGGCGACGCCTCCTACCGGGTCGTCAGCGGTGACACCCTCTCGAAGATCGCCGACGCCAAGCACGTCGAGGGCGGTTGGCAGGCGCTGTACGCGCACAACCGTTCCGTGGTCGGCGCCAACCCGAACCTGATCTTCCCGGGTCAGTCGCTCGCGATCGCGGCCCAGGCCGCCCCGGCCGCCCCGGCCGCTCCCGCTCAGAAGCCCGCCGCCCCGGCCGCCAAGCCGCAGGTGCAGGTCCGGACCGAGGCCGCCACCCCGGGTGCCCAGGTGCAGGTCCAGGCCACCGTGGCCCAGCCCGCGCAGGCTCCGGCCGCCGCTCCGGTCGCCGCCGCCTCCGGCTACGTCGCCCCGCTCGCCAACCCGGTGCTCGGCGAGGCCTACGGCGTCGCCGGCGCGATGTGGGCCTCCGGCCACCACACCGGCCAGGACTTCGTCGCCTCCACCGGCACCCCGGTGCGCGCCGTCGCCAACGGCGTCGTGGTGAAGGCCGACAACGGTGGTGCCTACGGCAACGAGGTCGAGATCCAGCTCGCCGACGGCAAGTACGCGCAGTACGCGCACCTGTCCTCGATCGGCGTGACGGTCGGCCAGTCCGTGACCGTCGGCCAGCAGCTCGGCCTGTCCGGTGCCACCGGCAACGTGACCGGCCCGCACCTGCACTTCGAGATCCGCACCGGGCCGGAGTACGGCTCGGACATCGACCCGGTCGCCTACCTCCGGGCGCACGGCGTCGCGCTCTGAGCTCCCCCCTTCGGGGATGACGGACCACCGTAGGTGCGGGGCGAAACGATCGTCCGGGATGGTCATGTCGGGTGACCGCTCGACCGGGTGATCGCCGCACCGGCGGACATGGGCGCGGGACACGCCCAGACCGGCCCGGCCCCCCTCCAGATCGCGTGCGCCCGGCGCGGGCCTGGGGAAGACACCCCCCCACCCCGAGCGCGCC
>NZ_JBHWGV010000074.1:6657-46214 GCF_042732955.1 Kitasatospora sp. NPDC059747
CCCACGAGGACTCCTCGTGGGCCGGGCCGGTCGCTGTCTTCCTGCCTCCCGTTCTCGTCGCGGGCCTCAGCTCCGGTCGGCGCCGGCCGGCGGGGGCGCCTCCGGCGGCGGTGTGGCCGCGCCCGGCAGTCGGACGGTCGCGACGGTGCCGCCGTCCGGGCCGGCCGGTGCGAGCGCGACCTCGCCGCCGGCCGCGCGGACCGTGCGGGCGACGATCGCCAGCCCCAGGCCGGATCCCGGCAGTTGGCGGGCGGACGGGGAGCGCCAGAAGCGGTCGAAGACGTGCGGGAGGTCCTCGGCGGCGATGCCGGGGCCCTCGTCGCGGACGGCGAGTTCGCCGTCCGCCAGCGAGACGCCGATCCGGCCGCCGGGCGGGCTGAACTTCACCGCGTTGTCCAGCAGGTTGATCACCGCGCGCTCCAGCGCGTGCGGATCGGCGCGTACGTACCAGGGCGTCAGGTCGGCGCCGAACACCAGGCCGGGGCCGCGCAGTTCGGCCCGTTCGACGGCCCGGGCGGCGATGTCGTGCAGGGCGACGACGGGCAGTGGCTTCGCGCCGCGGGCGTCGGCGGGGCGGGACAGTTCGAGCAGGTCGCCGATGAGGGTGGAGAGTTCCGTCATCTGCGCCTTCATGTGGCCGAGGATCCGGGTGAGCGTCGCCTCGGGCAGCGGGCGGCCGGACTCCTGGCTGCGGATGAGCAGGTCGACGTTTGTGCGCATGGAGGCCAGCGGGGTGCGCAGTTCGTGGCCGGCGTCGGCGATCAGCCGGGCCTGGCTGTCCAGCGAACCGGCGAGGGCGGTGCTCATTGCGTTGAAGGCCTCGCCGAAGCGGGCGATCTCGTCGTGGCCGGAGACCTCGATCGTCACGCCCGGCTCCTGGGTGCGGGCGATGTGCTGGGCCGCGCGGGTGAGGCGGTCGACCGGGCGCAGGGCGGTGCGGGCGATCCACAGGGCGCCCGCGGCGGCGAGCGCGATGACGACGGCCGCGGCGCCGGCGGTGATCAGGGCGAGCTCGGTGAGCGCGTCCTGCACCGGTTCGAGCGGCTGGGCGAGCGCCACGGCGGCGGTGGAGGCGGCGTTGTCGAACATCACCGGACCGAAGCTGACCACGTAGACCCGCACCGGGGTGCCGTCCACGGTGTGGCCGTCGCGGAACAGCGAGGCGGCGTGCGGGCCGGTGCTCCCGCTCTGCGCGACGGGCAGGTCGTCCGGGGTGACGACCACGGCGCGGGGGTCCTTCTGCGGACAGGAGGTGCCGTCGGCGACGATCACCGTGGGGACGGTGTCCCCCCTGGGCATCCAGGGCTGCCCGGCCGAGCCGTTGCACCAGTCGTTCAGCGCCTTGATCTGCGCGCCGCTCGGCGGCCGGTCGCCCGGCATCCACGCGTGCGACAGCGTCTGGTCGACCTGGTTGACCATCTCGTCGCGCGCGACGAACCAGCCGGCCACCGCGCAGGCCACGACCGCCAGCGAGACCGCGGCCGCGGTGAACAGCGCGAGCCGGCCGCGGAGCGTCATCCGGCCGAACCAGTGGGCCGTGCCCGGTCTTTCCCTGCCCGGTCTTTCCTTGTCCTCTGCCGTCATGGCTCCAGTTCCCCCGGCTGTTCGTCCTTCGTCGGGCCACGATCCACCGCGACCGTGAGACGGCGATGAGAGCCGGCTGACGTGGAGATCAAGACTGCGTCCGGTGGAGTGGCCGGACTGGTCGTTCGTTGACGATTTGTTCGGCGTGCGGGCCTTCGGCGTGCTGCGATGGCGCCGGTCGGGTGCGCCGGTCGGGTGCGCCGGTCGGGTGCGCCGGTCGGGTGCGCCGGTCGGGTGCGGTGGGCGGAGGCGGGCGGATGGCGGTCCAGAGCGGCGAGCGGGCGGCGGAGCGTGGGGTCGACCGGCTGAAGCCGGGGTCGGTGGGGCTCGTGGGGGTGGTGTTCATGGCGGTCGCCACCGCCGCTCCGATCACCGCGATGACCGGGAACCTGCCCATCGTCGTCGGGCAGGGCAACGGGGCCGACGCGCCCGCCGCGTACGTGGTGGCGACGCTCGTGCTCACCGTGTTCTCGGTCGGGTACGTGGCGATGGCCCGGCACATCACCGCGGCCGGCGCGTTCTACGGGTACGTCTCGCACGGGCTCGGACGCGTGGTGGGGATGGCGGCCGGGCTGCTCGCGCTGCTCGCGTACGTCGCCTTCGAGGCCTCCGTCGTCGGTTTCTTCGCGTACGCGCTGCGCGGGCTGGTGCGGGCGCAGCTGGGCGTGGACCTCGGGTGGGGGTGGTACGCGGCGGCCGGGCTGCTGGTGATCGGGGTGATGGCCTGGTTCGACCTGCACCTGACCGCGCGGGTGCTCGGGGTGGCGCTGGTGCTGGAGGTCGGGGTGCTGGGGGCGGTGTCGCTCGCGGTGCTGGCGGCCGGCGGCGGGCCGGACGGGATCGTCGGCGAGGCGGTGAATCCGCTGAACGCGCTGAAGGGGGTGGGGGGTTCGGGCGCCGCGGCGGCCGGGCTCGGGCTGTTCTTCGCGTTCACGTCGTGGGTGGGGTTCGAGTCGACGGCGATGTACGGGGAGGAGTCGCGCGATCCGAAGCGGGTGGTGCCGCGGGCGACGCTGGCGTCGGTGGTCGGGGTCGGGCTGTTCTACGTGTTCGTGTCCTGGATGATCGTGTCCGGCAACGGGGTGGAGCACGCGGTCGCGGTGGCGAGCGGTGCGGTGCCGGGCAAGGACGGGAACAGCCTGTTCTTCGACCCTCTGGGCGCGCACCTCGGGGCGTGGGCGGTGCGGGTGTTCCAATGGCTGGTCGTCACCGGGTCGTTCGCGTGCGCGATGGCCTTCCACCAGTGCGCGGCGCGGTACCTGTACGCGATCGGGCGGGAGCGCTTCCTGCACCCGGCGCTCGGGCGCACGCACCCGCGGCACGGTTCGCCGCACGTCGCCTCGGTGGTGCAGTCGGGGATCGCGGCGGGGCTGGTGCTCGCCTTCCTGGCGGCCGGTATGGATCCGTACCTGCACCTGTACACGCTGCTGGCGCTGCTGGGGACGATGGCGATCCTGATCGTGCAGACGCTCTGCTCGTTCGCCGTGGTCGGGTACTTCCACGTGCTGGGGAGGCACCCGGAGACCAGGCACTGGTTCCGGACGCTGACGGCGCCGGTGGCGGGCGGGGTGGCGATGGCGGGGGTGGTCGCGCTGCTGGTGGTGAACCGGGGCACCGCGGCGGGCGCGGCCGCCGGGACGCTCCTGTTCCGGTTGATCCCGTACCTTGTGATCGGCGCCTTCGCGGGCGGGATCGTGCTGGCGCTCGTCATGCGGTGGCGGCGGCCGGAGCTCTACGCGCGGATGGGGCGGATCGTGTTGGAGGATGCGGCGGAACGTGATTGACGGTCCGTCAGGTCTCTTTGGGGTTGACGGTTCTCAGGTGCGGTGGACGGGCAGCGCGTGCTGGGCGGCGGCCAGCAGGTCGTGCATGCGGTGGCCGAAGTCCTCGGTGTCGGTGGCCGGTTCGGGGAAGACCAGGCGGACGTCGCGGTGGCCGTGCGGGTGGTCCAGGCGCAGCACCAGGCCGTAGCGGTCGAGGGCGAGCGGGCGCACGGCGGGGCGGCCGGCGAGGAGTGCGGGGTCGAGCAGCCGGGTGAGGACGGCGAGCGCGTCGGCGTGGTCGTCGGCGAGGTGGGTGAGCAGGCCGGCCTCGGTGCGGGCGAGCGGGTCCGCGGTGACGAGGGCGAGTTCGGCGGCGGTGACGGCGCCGGTGCCGTACGGGGTGGACAGGACGGCGTGGGCGGTGTCGACGCGCAGGTGGACGCTGAGGCCGTCGTCGGCGAGGTGCGCCAGGCGCAGTCGGCCGGCGAGGGAGAGGCGGCCGCGGACCCGGTCGCGGACGGCGACGGGGGAGACGTCGGTGACGTCGAGGACGACGGCGAGGCCGTCGGGTGCGTCGACGGCGGCGAGGGTCAGCGGGGCGTCGATGGGCGCGCGCAGCCGGAGCCGGGAGCCGTGGACCGCCACCGGGCTGGCGAGGTCGTGGTGCTCGCCGAGGGCGCGGACGGTGAGCGACGCGGTGGCCGTGAGCAGGCTGTGGACCCGCTCGGCGGTGGTGGGCTCGGCGGCCTCGTCGGCGGGGTGCTGGCGCGCGGTGGCCATGCGGACCTCCTGTTAGTTAGGTGAGCCTAACCTAAGGGTGGCGGGCGCCGGTGGCAAGCGGCGGGCCCGGACCGCGTGAAGCGTCCGGGCCCCGGCTGGCGGCCACTTCTTCCGCGGCGCGTCAGGAGACGACGGCCTGTGCGTCGATCTCGACCAGCATCGGCTCCTGCGGCAGCTCGACGAAGATCGTGGTGCGGCAGGGCTTCACGCCGCCGGGCTTGATGTTCTCCGCGATGAATTCGCCGTAGACCTCGTTCATCGGTGCGAAGTCGGCGCGCTTGGTGAGGTAGACGCGGAACATCACGACGTCCTCGATGCTCGCCCCGCCGGCCTCCACGATCGCCTTGACGTTCTCCAGCGTCCGCCGGGTCTGCGCCTTCACGTCCCCGTGGTACAGGTACTCGCCGGTGGCGGGGTCCTGCGGGCCCTGGCCGGAGACCTGGAGGATCGGGCCCTTGCGCACGCCCTGGGAGAACAGCCAGGCCGGGGCGGGTGCGCCGTCGGTGCGGATCTCGGTCTTGTCGCTCATGCTCATCCTTTGCTCATCATTTTGACGAAGTGTCAGATCTGTTCCGGTCGGCCGCAGTCGGCCGAGATGGCGCGGGTGGTGGCGAGCAACTGCGGTAGCAGGTCCAGCACTTGCTCGTACGAGAGGAGGACGTCCGGCACCGAGATCGACGCGGCGGCGACGACCCGTCCGCTCGCGTCCCGGACCGGCGCGGCCACGCAGTTGATGAAGGCCTCGTGCTCCGCGTGGTCCTGCGCCCAGCCCTGCGCGGCCACCCGCTCCAGCTCGGCGAGCAGCGCCTCGGGCGACGTGAGGGTGTTGGCCGTGTGCGGGGTGAAGTCGACGCCCGCCACGACCCGGCGCCGCTCGGGCAGCGGCAGGTCCGCCAGCAGCACCTTGGAGACGGCGGCGCTGTGCAGCGCGGCGCGCAGGCCGATCCGGGAGTACATCCTGACCGGGTGGCGGGAGTCGAACTTGTCGATGTAGACGACCTCACCGCCCTCGTACGCGGCCAGGTGGACGGTCTGGCCGGTGGCGGCGTTCAGCTCGGCCAGGTGCGGGGCGGCGATGCGGCGGATGCCGCGCTGCTCCAGGGCGAGGCCGGACAGGGCGAACAGACCGGCGCCCAGGTGGTAGCGGTAGCCGGCGTCGCGGTAGACGAACCGTTCCGCTTCGAGGCTCTGGAGCAGGCGCAGCACGGTCGTCTTGTGCACGCCGAGCACCTCGGCCAGCTGGTCGAGGGAGCGCTCGCCCTCGCCGAGCTCGGCGAGGATGCGCAGGGCGCGGCTGACGGTCTGGCTCATCGGGCTCCGCTCGGGGTGGTCCGGCTCCGGTCCGGGGTGGTCGGGTCCGGGGTGGTCCGGTCCGGTGCGGTCCGGCTCGCCCGGGAGTCGAGCGCGGGGCTGCTGATGGCGCTCGCCGTGACGCGGGTGGCGGCCCAGGCGGCGGGGGCGGCGTCGAGCAGGGCGGCGACGACGGGCGCGGGCGGCAGCTCGGCCTGGTCGCCGTGGGCGGTGAGCGCGCAGGCCGCGCTCAGGTGGCCGAGGCGCAGCCGGCGGCGCTGGTCCAGGCCGCGGAGCGTGCCGGCGAGGTAGCCGGCCGCGAAGGCGTCGCCCGCGCCGGTGGCCTCGACGACCTCGACGGCGAGGGCGGGTTCGGTGACGGCGGAGCCGTCCCGGCCGAGCGCGGTGACGGCCCGGGCGGCGTCCTTGACGACGATGGTGGCGGGCGACGGGAATCGGCGGCGCAGGACGGCCGGGTTGCCGGTGCCGAACGCGGCCTCGGCCTCGTCGGCGCCGAGCAGCAGGACGTCGGCGGCGTCCAGAAGCGGTGGCAGGACGGCCGGGTCGCGGTCGCGCCAGAGTGCGGGGCGCCAGTTGAGGTCGAAGCTCACCAGACGGCGGGGGCTCGTGAGGGCGTTCGGGGTCTTCGGGGTGTCCGGGCTCGTCGGGTTGGTCGGGCGCGTCGGGCTCGTGGGGTTGTTCGGGCTCGTCGGGGTGTCCGGGTGGCTCGGGCGTGGGCCGACGAGCAGGGCGCGCAGGAGGGCGAGGCAGTCGTCGGAGAGCGCGGCCGTGATGCCGGACAGGTGCAGCAGCCGGGCGCCGGCCAGCAGGCGGGCGGCCGTCGGATCGTCCAGCAGGGCGGGGGAGAGTGCGGCGGCGGCCGAGCCGCGGCGGTGGTAGTGCAGGCGGCTGCGGCCCGGGCCGAGGTCGTGGTGGTGGCCGGTGGATCCGCCGACCTCCTTGAGGTAGAGGCCCGTCGGCCGGTGCGGGTCCACCGCGACGGCCGAGACGTCGACCCCGCGGGCGGCCACCTCGGCGACCAGGCGGCGGCCGAAGCCGTCGTCGCCGACCCGGCTGATCCACGCGGTGGGCACGCCGAGCGCGGCGAGGGCCCCGGCGACGTTGGACTCCGCGCCGCCGACCGACAGCCGGAAGGTGTCCACCGCCTCCAGCGGGCCCGGGCGGTCCGGCAGCAGGACGGCCATCGACTCGCCCACGCAGACGGCGGCCGGCGGGCCGGGGCGCGCCGGGCCCGGGGTGTCCTGTGGCGGCATCTGCTGGGCTCCTCGTCTGCGACTGTGCCCGGGGCGGCGGCATCGGACCGGCTCCGACGGCTTTCGGTGGCCTTCGACGGCTTTCGACGGCTGAGGTCGGTTCCGCTCACCGTGGTCCGGGGGCGGTTCCGTTGACCGTGGTCCGGCGCCGATGCTAGAACCGTGATGCCAGCATGTGCAACCCTCGTTGCGCATGTTGCAACCTGGCTGATGGAGGAAGACAGTGGGGCAGACCTTCGCACGCGGCGCATTCGCCTGCGCCGGCACCGGTCCCGGCATCGACGCCGCCGCGGTCGCGGCGCTCGCCGACGAGGTGCTGGACTGGCGGTTCAAGGCGGTCCCGGCCGACGGGCACGGCCGTACCGTCCGGGACTGGCTGGCCACCGGGCCCACCCTGAGCGGGCTCGGCACCCCGCTGCTCACCCTCGACGCCGCCGCCCTCGACCACAACCTGCGCACCATGGCCGACTGGTGCGCCAAGGCGGGCGTCGCCCTCGCCCCGCACGGCAAGACCACGATGGCGCCCGCCCTCTGGAAGGCGCAGCTGGACACCGGCAGCCACGGCATCACCCTCGCCAACCTGCCCCAGGTCCGCGTCGCCCGCGCCTTCGGCGTCCAGCGGATCCTGCTCGCCAACACCCTGCTCGACCCGGTCGGACTGCGCTGGCTCGCCGGTGAACTCGACGCCGACCCGGAGTTCGGCTTCGTCTCCTGGGTGGACGGCGTCGAGAGCGTCCTGCTGATGGACGAGGCGCTGCGTGCCGCCGGGGCCGAGCGGCCCGTCGAGGTGCTCGTCGAACTCGGCGGCCCCGGTGGGCGGACCGGCGCCCGCGGCGTCGACGCGGCCTTCGAGGTCGCCGCCGCCGTCCTGCGCGCCCCGACCCTGCGGCTGGCCGGCGTCGGCGGGTACGAGGGCGCGCTCGCCCACGACGCGACGGCCGAGAAGCTCGCCACCGTCCGCGGCTACCTCAAGGCGCTCGCCAACCTGCACGGACGGCTCGCCCGCGCCTACCCCGACGACGCGCCGCCGATCGTCTCGGCCGGCGGCAGCGCCTACTTCGACCTGGTGGTCGAGGAGTTGGCCGCGCTGCCGGACGCGTTGACCGTGCTGCGCTCGGGCGCCTACGTCGCGCACGACGACGGCTTCTACCGCGGCATCTCGCCGCTCGTCCGGGGCGCCGGGGACGCTCCCTTCCGGGGCGCCCTGCACGGCTGGGCGCGCGTGGTCTCCCGGCCCGAGCCGCAACTCGCCCTGCTGGACGCCGGAAAGCGCGACCTGCCCTTCGACGAGGGCATGCCCGAGCCGCAACTCGTACGCGGGGGCGCCGGATTGACCGACACAGCGGCCCGGATCACCGCGCTCAACGACCAGCACGCGTTCCTGCGGGACGCCGGCGACCTCGCACCCGTCGGCGCGGTGCTGCGCCTCGGCGTCTCCCACCCGTGCACCGCCTTCGACAAGTGGACCGCGATCCCCGTGCTGGACTCCGCGGACGCGGCCGAGCCCAAGGTCACCGGGCTGGTCAGGACGTTTTTCTGATGAACCGGGGCGAGGGCGGGGAGCCAGGCGGGGCGGTCGTCTTCCGGGGCGCGACCGTCGTCGACGGCACCGGCGCGGAGCGCTACCGGGCCGACGTCCGGATCGCCGACGGGCTGATCACCGGGCGCGGGGCCGGGCCGGACGGCGGGCGCGGGGTCGGGCCGGACGGCGGGCGCGTCGTGGACGCCGACGGGCTCGTCCTCGCCCCCGGGTTCATCGACATGCACGCCCACTCCGACCTCGCCCTGCTGCTCGAACCCGAGCACCCGGCCAAGGTCACCCAGGGCGTCACCTGCGAGGTCCTCGGGCAGGACGGACTGTCGTACGCCCCGGTGGACGACACCACCCTGCTCGCGCTGCGCCGCCAACTCGCGGGCTGGAACGGCGATCCGGCGGACCTCGACTGGGACTGGCGCGACGTCGGCGGCTACCTGGACCGCCTCGACCGCACCCGGGCCGCCGTCAACGCGTGCTACCTCGTCCCGCACGGCTCGCTGCGCATGCTCGCCATGGGCTGGGCCGACCGCGCGCCGACCCCGCTCGAACTCGACCGGATGCGCCAGGAGTTGGCGCGCGGGCTGCTGGCCGGGGCGGTCGGCATGTCCAGCGGGCTGAGCTATACGCCCGGGACGTACGCGGACACCGCCGAGCTGGTCGACCTGTGCACGGTGGTCGCGGCCTACGGAGGTTTCCACGCGCCGCACCAACGCTCCTACGGTGCGGGTGCGTTGGAGGGGTACGCGGAGATGGTGGAGATCTCCCGGCGGAGCGGGTGCGGACTGCACCTGACCCACGCGACGATGAACTTCGGCGTCAACGCGGGCCGGGCCGGGGAACTGCTGGACCTCGTCGACGCGGCGCTCGCCGACGGCGTGGACCTCACCCTGGACAGCTATCCGTACCTGCCGGGATCCACCACCCTGGCGGCCCTGCTGCCGAGTTGGGCCACCGAGGGCGGCCCGGCCGCGACCCTCGCCCGGCTCGCCGACCCGGCGGCGTGCGAGCGGATCCGGCACGCGGTGGAGGAGACGGGCAGCGACGGCTGCCACGGCGTGGTCACGGACTGGGCGACGATCCAGGTCTCGGGCGTCCGCTCGGCCGAACTGGCGGACGCGGTCGGCCGGACGGTCGCCGATCTCGCCGCCGAACGGGGGAGCGGCGGCACGGACGTCTTCCTCGACCTGTTGCGGCGGGACGAACTGGCCACGACGATCCTCCAGCACGTCGGCCACGAGGAGAACGTCCGGGCGATCATGCGCCACCCCGCGCACACCGCGGGCAGCGACGGGTTGCTGGTCGGCGCCCGTCCGCACCCGCGAGCCTGGGGCACGTTCCCGCGCTACCTCGGCCACTACGGCCGGGAGTTGGGCGTGCTCACACTGGAGGAGGCGGTGGCCCGGATGACCGGGCGGCCCGCCGCCAGGCTCGGGCTGCACCGGCGCGGCCGGATCGCGCCCGGCTACCACGCGGACCTGGTGCTCTTCGACCCCGAGCGGGTCCGCGACGCCGCCACCTTCGAGCAGCCCCGGCTGCCCGCCGAAGGCATCGAGCACGTCTACGTCAACGGCACCGCCGTCGTCCGGCAGGGCCGCACCACGGGCGCCAGGCCCGGGCGGGCCCTGCGCCGCACCGATCGAGGAGCCCGAGCCCTGTGACCTCCCCCGCGCCTTCCCCCCTCTCCGCTCTGAGCGACGACCGGGTCCTCGCCGTGGTCCGCGCGCCGCGGATCCCGGATGCCGCCGCGCTGTGCGCCGCGCTCGCCGACGGTGGCATCACCTGGACCGAATTCACGTACACCACACCGAATGTGACGGAGTGCCTGTCCGCCGCCTCCAAGGCCGGGTGGCGGGTCGGAGTGGGGACCGTCCTGACCGCGGAGCAGGCCGAACGCGGGGTCGCGGCCGGGGCGTCGTTCCTCGTCACCCCCGGCTGCCGGCCCGAGGTGGCCGCCGCCGCGCACGCCGCCGGGGTGCCGGTGGTGCTCGGCGCGCTCACCCCGACCGAGGTGGCCCACGCGGTCGACCTGGGCGCGGCGGCCGTCAAGATCTTCCCGGCGAAGGCGTTCGGGCGCGGCTACTTCAAGGACCTGCGCGGCCCGTACCCGGACGTCCCGCTGGTCGCCTCGGGCGGGGTGAACGCGGGCAACGCCGCCGCGTTCTTCGCCCACGGCGCGTTCGCGGTCTGCGCGGGCACCGACGTGGTGCCGCCGGACGCCGTCGCGGCGGGGGACTGGGCGGAGATCACGCGCCGGGCCCGGGCGTTCACGCAGGCCTGCGGACGGTAGGGCGGGGCGCGCGGCGGGGTCGCCGCCGGGGTCCCGGCCGCGAGGTCGGCGCGCTGGTGCGGCGCACTGTCGGGGCGGGCGGGATTGCGCGAGAATCGGGGGACCCGGCCCCGGACCCGGCAGGAGGACCCAGCCCATGACCTCGACCCGCCCCGGCCCCGACTGGCTGGCCGACGCCGTCCTCTACCAGATCTACCCCCAGAGCTTCGCCGACTCCGACGGCGACGGCATCGGCGACTTCGGCGGCATCGCCGAGCACCTCGACCACCTCTCCTGGCTCGGCGTCGACACGGTCTGGCTCAACCCCTGCTTCGCCTCGCCGTTCCGCGACGCCGGCTACGACATCACCGACTACTTCACCCCCGCCCCGCGCTACGGCAGCACCGACGGCCTGGTCGCCCTGGTCGAGGCCGCCCGCCGCAAGGGCATCCGGATCCTGTTCGACCTGGTCGCCGGCCACACCTCCGACCGCCACCCCTGGTTCCTGGCCGCCGTCGACGACCCGGCCGACCACCGCTACATCTGGTCCGACCGGCAGACGGACGGCTTCGTCGCCTCGCCCGGCAGCCGTCCCGGCTGCTACCGGCCGAACTTCTTCGACTGCCAGCCCGCCCTCAACTTCGGCTACGCGCGCCCGAGTTCCGACGAACCCTGGCGCCAGCCGGTGGACGCGGACGGGCCGCGCGCCAACCGGGCGGCGCTGCGCGACATCATGTCCCACTGGCTCGGCCTCGGCGTGGCGGGCTTCCGCGTCGACATGGCGTACTCGCTCGTCAAGGACGACCCGGACCGGACCGAGACCGGGAAGCTCTGGACCGGCCTGCGCGACTGGCTCGACCGCACCCACCCGCAGGCCGCCCTGTTCGCCGAGTGGGGCGACCCGGCCGCCGCCCTCTCGGCCGGCTTCCACGCCGACTTCTTCCTCCACTTCGGCGGCGCCGACCGCGGCCTCCCGCTGCGATCCCTCTGGAACAACAACGGCGGCACGGTCGAGGACTTCTGGCACCAGGACGCGTGCTACTTCGAGGCCGACGGCCGCGGCACGCCGCAGGTCTTCCTCGACGCGTGGCGCTCGGCCGCCGAACTCACCGAGGGCAGCGGCCACATCGTGCTGCCCACCGCCAACCACGACTTCTCCCGCCTCGCGACCGGTCCGCGCACCGCCGAGGAACTGCCCGCCGCCTTCGCGTTCCTGCTCACCTGGCCGACCCTGCCCGCCGTCTACTACGGCGACGAGATCGGCATGCGGTACGTGCCGGGCCTGCCCGACACCGAGGGCAGCGTGCTCGGCCCGCGCTACAACCGGGCCGGCTCGCGCACCCCGATGCAGTGGACGCCCGGCCCGACGGCCGGCTTCTCCGCCGCCGCACCCGAGCGGCTCTACCTGCCCGTCGACCCGGACCCGCACCGGCCGGACGTGCTCACCCAGCGCGCCGACCCGACCTCGCTGCTGCACACCGTCCGGCGGCTGATCGCGCTGCGGCGGGCGCACCCGGGGCTGGGTGCGTCGGGCGGGGTGGACGTGCGGTGTGCCGGGTACCCGCTGGTGTACACGCGGTCGGGGCGGTACCTGGTGGCCGTCAATCCGCGGCGGGAGCCCGGTGCGGTGCCGCTGGGGGAGGCAGTCCGGGCGCTGGACGCCCAGGGCGTGCGGGTCGTGGACGGGGAGCTGCGGGCGGACGGGTTCGGGTACGGGGTGTTCGAACTGGTGTGAGTCCGGGTGCTTCGGGGCCCGCTTCCGATCGACCTCGGATAGTTGTAAGCTACATCCATAGATGGTTGCATTTACCACCTTCATTGGTTGTATGTGCCACTTATCTCTTCACATAGCACAGTGTCACCGCGTCATCGGAGGACGGTACGAACGCCATGAGCAGCACACCCCGGAACCCCGCCGCAGCGCCCGCCCTGGGGCACTCGCTCAAGCACCTCGCCGTCCACCTGATCACCCCGCTGCTGATGTGCCTCGGCATGGCGCTCGCCTACCAGGGCGCCTTCCACCAGCCCGAACCGCACCACCTCAAGGTCGCCGTCGTCGGCACCACCCCGCAGGCGCAGGGCCTCGCGCAGGCGATCCGCGCGAAGGCCGGGGACGCCCTCGACGTCCGCACGCTGCCCGACCGCGCCGCCGCCGAGCAGCAGCTCAAGGACCGCGACCTGGTCGGCGCGTTCGTGCCGGACGCCCGCAGCCCCGAACTGATCGTCGCCAAGGGCAACTCGGACACCTCGGTCGTCGCCGCCACGGCGGTCTTCACCGGAGTCACCGACCGGCAGGGCGTCCCGCTGCACGTCACCGACCTCACGACACCCGCCAAGGGCGACCCGACCGGCCAGGGACTGTTCTTCCTCCTGGTCGCGCTGAGCATCGGCTCGTACGCGAGCGTCGCCGTGATCGGCGCGGCAGGCGCGGCGCTGGGCATGCGGATCCGGGCGCTCGTCGGCCTCGCGGTCTCGCTCGTCGTGAGCGTGATCGGGATCGTCACCGCAGGCCCGGTGTTCCACGTCGTCGACCACGACGCGGCGGCGGTGTGGGCGCTCGGCTGGCTCTACTCGGCGGGTGTGGTCTTCATCGGCATCGGTCTGCACACCTTCCTGAAGAAGTGGACCACGCTCACGATGATGGTCCTGTTCGTGATGCTCAACTTCACGACCTCCGGCGGCATCTACCGCCCCGAGCTGCAGAACGGCTTCTTCGGCACCCTGCACGGCTTCTGGACCGGCGCCGGCTTCCTGGAGGGGGCGCGCAGCATCCTCTACTTCGACGGCGGGGCCGGCCTGGGCGGGCACGTCCTGACGCTGGTGGTGTGGCTCCTGCTCGGCGGGGCGGCCATGGTGGCCGCGGCCCTGTACGAGCGGCGTGGGCGCCGTCCGCTGGAGGCCGCGCGGAGCGAGGAGGCGGACGTCGAGGCCGAGGAGGAGATGGAGGAGGCGGTCGCGGTCTGACCGTGGACGGATGAGGACTTCGCCCGGTGCCAGGGCATCGGCACCGGGCGGGGGATCGACGGCCCGCGCCCGGCCCTGGACAAGCCGGGCGTGGGCTGCTGCGTTCTCGTCGCCGTGGCCGCTATCGACTCAGGGTCTCTTGGCGGACGGCGGGCGGGTGAAGCAGCAGTCCCCGCACACGCCGGCGCCCGGGCCCACGCGGTAGTACAGGCAGCAGCTGCGGCGCCGGAACGCCGTGCCGTGCGGGCCCGTGCGGAGTGTGCCCGACCCGGCGAGTGGCGGCTGGTCCAGCAGCTCGGTGACCAACGTGCGGGCGGAGTCCGGAGCGTGACCGTCCAGGACGCGTAGGGTGCCGGCGAGGGCGGACGCGGAATTGCCGAGCAGCAGTCGGGCGGAGAGCGGGACGACGGCGCGGACGGCGGCGGCGAGGGGCTCCAACTGGCCGTCGACGATGGCGTCGTGGAGTTGCTGCGGGAGCGTCCCGGTGGCAGACGGGCCCTGTGGTGTCCGCTGTGGCGTCCACAGGTCCATCGGGCCCTGGTCGGGGATCCGCATCCACGCTTCCTCCAGTGACGGCACCGCCCCGAGCAGGACGGCCGCGCCCACGCCGACCGACCAGAACCGCGCGGCCAGGCCCAGGTGCAGGATCGACGCGGCGACCCGGAGCTCGGTGGTGCCGAGCCGCCGCGCCACGACGTGCACCCGCGCCGCCAGCGGTCCGTGCGGCCCGCCGTCGTACAGCTCCCGCAGCGGCCGGTAGCCCGGCGGCGGGGTGTCGTCGGCGGAGGTGGCCGTGCCGAGGGCGAAGTACGGGCCGACGGCGGCGAGCCGGCGGAGGTCGGCGGCGGGCGCGGGGTTCACCGGCCATCCCCTGCGTGGTCGGTGAACCCCGCGCCCTGGTCGGAGGGTTCGGAGGGTTCGGAGGGTTCGGGGTGTTCGGCGCGTGCGGCGTGATCGGCACGTACGGGGTGTGTGGCACGTTCGCCGTGCCGGTCGCCGGACGGGGTGGTGCGGGCGGTCATCGGGCGGGCCTCCGAGCTCGGTCGGGCGGCCCGGCGGGCTCAGCCCCGCACGGTGAAGCCGCCGCTGGTGGTGGGGAGGAACGCTACCGTGCCCTGGCAGTCGGACACCGGCGCGCCGAACATGCCCCACACCCAGCCGACCCGGCCCGCGTGCCGCCCGTTCCCCTGCACGGTGAGCGCCACCTTCGCGCCCACCGGCGTCCGGCCCGGGAACCACGGCGCCTCGCCGCTGGTCACCACGCCGGTCGCGATCGCCTCCCGGCCGCCGACGCCCAGGCAGGTGATGTCGCCCGAGAAGTCGGCGACCAGCCGGCCGTCGGTGTGGACGTGGGTGACGTGGAAGTGCCCGCGGGTGGTGCGGGGGTCGGTGTTGACGTCGGCGTGGGCGTCCACCTCGATCCGCACGGCGTCGCCCTCGAAGCCGGTGAACGTGGTGGTCAGGACGGTCCCGGCGGCCCCGTGGACGCTGACCGGCCCGAAGTCGTCGGAGGGGGCGTCGGAGGGCGCGCCGGCGGTGGCGCTCGCGGGCACGGCGGCGGTGATCGTCGCGGCCAGGAGGCAGAAGGCGGCTGCGGCGGTGGCGAGGCGGCGGTTCATGGTCCGTCCTCCTGTGGGCGGGTTGCGTGTGGGCGGGTCGTGTGCGGGTGGGACGCGGTGGCAGGTGCGTCGGGAACCACTCTGCTCGGTGCGGGTCTGCCAAACCTCCCGCTGTGGAGTGGAGTTGCCTCCATCGGGAGGAGGAGGCCGAATCCCCCGGCATCCCCCGGGAGAGCTGCCCGTAGGCTCGCGTGTGTGCGTACCGATCTCCCGTCCGGCGTCGGCCGGTTCCGTCGTGTGCCGGCGCTGATGGCCGGGGTGGCTTTGCTGCTGCCCGTCGTGCTGGCGCACCCGGGCGAGCACGGGGCGGCGTTGCTCGTCGCCGTGATGGCGGCGGTGGTGACGGTGGCCGCGCTGCTTTCGTGGCCTGCTGGGCCGATCGCGCTCGCGGCCGGTGCGGGGGCCGTGGCAGGCCTGTCACTGCTGCTCGACGTCGGGTACTCGGGGCCGTACCGGCTGCCCGCGTTCTGGCTGCCGTTCGAGTGGCTCGCGCTGCTCGCGGTGCTGTTCCGGGTCGTGCGACGGGTGCCCGGGCGGTGGGTCGGCGTGGTCGGCGCGGCGGTCGGGTGCGCAGCTGCGCTCCTGCCACTGCGTTTCACCCTGCGGATGCCGCACGGCAGTTGGGCGGGGTCGCTGATCGCGCTCCTGCTGGCGCTGCTGCCCGCCCTCGGGGTGGCCGGGGCCTCCCTCTACCTGCGCGTGCTGGACGCCCGGCGGGAACGCGCCGTCGACCGGGCGCGCCGTGAGCAGCGGCTCGAAGTCGCCCGCGGGCTCCACGACTTCGTCGCCCACGAGATCACCGGGATCGTGCTGGAGGCGCAGGCGGGCCAACTCGGGCCGCAGGACGGGGAGGAGACGGCGGCCCTGCTGCGGCGCCTGGAGGAGGCGGGCCTGCGGGCGCTCGACTCGATGGACGAGATGGTCGGTGCGCTGCGTGACCCGCAGTCCGGTGAGGCCGTCCGGGAAGCGCGCCGGTACGGGCCGGCCGACCTGCCCGAACTGGTCGCGCGCTTCGACTCGGCCGGGGGCACGCGCGCCACTGTCCACCTGCCGCCGGACCCGGGTGCCCTGTTGGCGACCGAGGCCGGGGTCACCGTGTACGCCGTCGTGCTGGAAGCGCTGACGAACGTCCGCCGGCACGCTCCGGGGGCGGGTGCGGTGGTCGTTCGGGTGAGTGCCGCGGTGGGGACGGAGGTCGAGGTTTCCGTGACGAACGACGGCGGCTCTCCTGCGCGGCGGGGCCGCAGGCTGCTGCGCCGCCGCCCCGGCGCGGGCGGCACCGGCCTGGCCGGCCTCACGGCGCGGGTCGCCGCCCACGGCGGGACGCTCACGGCCGGGCCGTACGGAGTGGGTGGCTGGCGCGTCGTGTGCACGCTGCCGGGGCGGTAGTGGGGCGTGTGCTGGGCGCGGGAGGGGGTGGCGGACGGCTGACGGATGACGGCGAACAGAAAACAGATGACAGATAACAGATGTTGAAAGTTGTCATCTGTTATCTGTTCGCCGTCATCCGTCCGGCCCCGCCCCCGCTCCGTCAGAGCTCGCGCCCCCCGCCGCGGGAGCCGCGCGGGCGGGTGAGCGTGAAGCGGTCGACGGGGACGAGGTCGCCGTACGGGCCGCTGACGGAGTAGTAGGTGACGTTGATGCTGGTGTCGCCGCCGCGCTCGCCCGGGTCGACCTCGAACGCCGCGAAGCCGTACGGGTTGTCGGCGTCGCGGAAGGCGGACCACGGCGCGTCCTCGATCACGTACACCGGCGGGCGCTTGCCGGTGGCGGGGTCGACCGCGCCGACGCCGGTGATGACGCGGGCCTTGGCCGGGCTGAAGAACAGGTGGTTCGAGGGGGCGGAGGTGCCGCCGCCGCCGATGACCATGTGGACGGTGCCCCGGGTGGTGTCGATCGTCCCGGTGTCGGTCGCGACCGGGATCGGCGTGCGGGTGTCGGTGGGCTGCTGGCCGCGGATCGGGTGGGAGCGCTCGTAGTGGTGCTCGTGGCCGCAGACGACGAGGTCGACGCCGTACCGGTCGAACAGCGGTACCCAGGACTCGCGGATGCCGAGGTCGGCGCCGTTGAACTTGTCGGCGGTGGAGATCACTACCTGGTGCATGCAGACGACGATCCAGTCGATCTCCGGGTCGGCGTCGGCGGCGGCCAACTCCCGTTCCAGCCAGCGCTGCTGGGCGCCGCCGGAGTAGCCGTGGACGTAGGAGTTGCCGGCGTCCTGGTAGGCGACGTCGTCGTTGTTGAGGCTGATGACGCGCACCGCGCCCGCCGTGAACGCGTACCAGAGGCCGCGTAGTTCGTCGTCGGAGCCGGAGGACGGCAGGTCGAAGTAGGCCTGGTAGGCGCCGTAGCCGATCGGGCCGTTGCCCTTCTCGTTCTCGTGGTTGCCGGCCGCCGGCATCCAGGGGCGGTGGCGCGCGGAGCGGGAGTTGTTCTCGAACCAGTCGGACCACGTGCGGACGCGGTCGGTGGCCAGGTTGGCGTAGCAGAGGTCGCCGTTGACCAGGTGGAACAGCGGCGCGACGCGCTCGACCCCGGCGGTGGTGTCGCCGGCGGCGAGGCTGCCGAGGTTGTCGTTGGCCCAGCCGTTCGCGGTCTGCTTGCCGAGGGTGGGGGTGCCCTGGTCGCCGAAGCTGGTGAAGGTGAAGGCGGCCCGGCCGCGCGGCGCGGTGCGCACGGTGCCGAGCTCCGGGGTGGCGCCGTCGTGGACGGCCGCGTACACGTAGTCCGTGTCGGGGCGCAGGCCGCTCAGCCGGGCGTGGTGCACCTGGACCTCGGTGCCCGACTGGGCGTCGCGGTAGGTGGTGGTCGACGCGTCCTCGCTGCGGCCGAAGCCGCCGTGCGAAGTGCCGTACATCACCCGGGGGTTGGCGACGGACGCGGTGGTGTGCCAGGACACCACGACCTCCCGCGAGGCGTCCGCGCCGAACTGGAGGTGCAGGCCCGCGACGCGCGGCGCACCGGAGCGGTCCGGCCGTTCCCACAGCAGTGGGGAGGCGGCGGCCGGCGTCGCCGCGACGCCGGAGAGGGACACGGCGCCGCCGAGCCCGAGGCCGGTGGCGCCGGCCAGGAGACCGCGCCTGCTGACGGGGGGACGTCCACTGGATGCGTTCATGCCCGCCAGCCTGACGGTCCGCAGGTGAACCGCGCCGGGTTTCCGACGTGAACACTCCGGCCCGTCCGGCAACGGCACCCGCGTGGGAGACTGCCGGGCGTGACGAGTACGAACGGGGCTCCGGGGGAGCGGCTCATCCGGACGCTGATCGCGGACGATCAGGAGGCGGTCCGGCGCGGGGTGCGGCGGATCCTGGAGGCGCAGCCGGACATCGAGGTCGTGGGGGAGGCGGCGGACGGGGTCGCGGCCGTCGAGCTGGCCGCGCGGCTGCGGCCGGACGTGGCGCTGGTGGACGTCCGGATGCCGCGCATGGACGGGCTGGAGGTGACCCGGCGGCTCGCGGGGTCCGTGCACGTCGTGGTGCTGACCACCTTCGACCTGGATGAATACGTTTACCCGGCGCTGCAGTTCGGCGCGTCGGGGTTCCTGCTGAAGCGCTCGGGGCCGGCGCTGCTCGCGGAGGCGGTGCGGGCGGCGGCCGGGGGCGAGAGCCTGATCAGTCCGTCGGTCACCGTGCGGCTGCTCAGGCACGTGACGGCGCCGCGCCGGGGTGCCGGCCGTCCGGCGCCGGTGGTGGCGCTGACGGAGCGCGAGGTGGAGATCGCCGGGCAGGTCGCGGCGGGGCGGACGAACGCGGACATCGCCGCGGAGCTGTTCATCTCGGCCGGGACGGTGAAGACGCACGTGGCCAGCATCCAGCGGAAGCTGGGGGTGCGGAACCGGGTGGGCATCGCGGTGCACGCCTGGGAGATGGGGTTCGCTGTGCCCGGCCGGTAGGAGTGAGCCGGCAGGGGTGAGTCAGCAGGGGTGAGCCGGCAGGGCTGAACTCGGCAGGTGTGAGTCGTCAGCGGTGAAGTCGGCAGAGGGCGTGAAAGAGCGGTCCACGGAGCCGAGGGGCTGCTCCGTGGACGCGCGGAACCTGCGAGGCGGAGGGGCCTCCGGACATCGCGTCCTCCGGCCGTGGGTTGTTCGATCGTCGACCGAGGTAGTTCACAGCGGCAGACCCTGATCCGTCTCGATCTGTCGCCACTGCCTCCTGCGGTCGAACTTCCTCGTCTACCTCGCAGGTCCATCTCTCATCATGCGCTTCCCCGGCGCCGTGCACCAGGGTTTTTCCGCCCGAATTGGGACGATTTTCGCGGCGGGTGACCGCTACGACACGGGCCAGCCGTCCACCGTGGTGATCGTCCGCCGGTACGGCCCGTCGGGCCCGGTGCTGCGGTAGTCCTCGGTGCTGCCTCCGGTGCGGACGGTGCGGTCGCCGTCGTGGCGGTGGGCGGTCGGACGCAGCGTGTGGTCGACGGTGGCGACCGAGGTGACGTGGCCGCCGGTGGCCGCGGTGGCGGCGCGGTGGTAGCCGAGGTCCATCGAGGTCACCTGGTCGGTGTTGCCGGCCGCGTCGCGGGTGAGGCGGTAGGTGACGTCGAGCGGTTCGGACTCGTGGACGGTGGTGGTTCGGTGCGGGCCGCCGCCCCAGGTGGCGGTGGAGCGGGTGAGGTCGGTGCCGTTGTGCAGGGTCACGTCGTTGCCGCCGTCGCGCAGTTGCTGGGCCGAGCCGAAGGAGAGGTCGTCGCGGACCTCGGTGGTGACGCGCCCGTGCGAGGTCTGCACCCAGCCGCGCGCGAGGTCGTGGCGCCCGGCGCCGACCGTCCAGTCGCCGCTGCCGCTGCCGCTGCCTCCGTCGTGGTCGGCGAGGGTGGTGGTGACGGCGGCCTCGGGGGCGACGCGGTAGTCGGTGAGCTGTCCGGTGGTGCGGTCGGTGCCGTGGTCGGTGTCGGCGAAGAGGTTGACCTGGCCGGTCCAGGCGTCGTTGCTCTGCGCCTCGGCGGCGTTGACGGTGATCCCGACGCTGTGCGGGCGGCCGTCGAGGAGCAGGCCGACGTACGGGGTGAGGTCGATCCGGTAGGCGGGCAGGTCGAAGGCGAAGATGCTCGGGACGGGCCGCCACAGCAGCGGGTCCCAGCCGCCGGTGTAGATCACCGGGTAGGGCCAGACCGCGCCGGCGACCCGGCCGTCCACGGTGAGCCGCAGTTCGCGGAACGGGCCCTTGCCGCACGCGCCGAGGCCCGGGTTGGCGCTGACGAAGGCGTCGGGCGCGGAGGCGTACGCGAACTCCTCGCAGGCGCCGCCGCCGCGGGTGTAGACCTCGGCGGTGAGGCGTTCGAGGTTCTGCGGGAAGGTGACGTCCCGGGTGGCGGTGGGGGTGGCCTGCGTGAGCGAGAACGGGCCGGTGGTGAGGAGCCGGTCCGCGGTGTGCGGGGCGGGCCAGCGGTCGGAGGTGGTGTAGAAGGTGAGGCTCGCCGAGATCGTGTAGACGCCGGTGTAGGTGGCGTCCGTGACGTTGGCGAGGTCGAAGCTGAACGGCTGCGGGCCGCCGGCGAACAGCGGCGCGTAGCGGGTCACGTCGTGCTCGACGTTCCAGCGGATGCCGTCCTTCGACGGTTCCGGGGTGGAGGACAGCAGCACCTGGACGCCGCCGATCCGCACGCTGAAGATCCGGTCGAACTGCCGCCCGGCGACCTGGCCGTGGAGGTCCAGCACGACGGCGGACCACGGCCCGGCGCAGTCGGCGGGCGGGGTGAGGGCGGCGTCGTACGGGGTGTCCGGCGGGTTGCCGTAGCCGTTGCGGAACTCGCGCTCGTGCATGACCTCGACGGTGCACGAGCGGGTGTCGGGCCGGGTGAGCGGCTTCTCGGCGGTGTACGGGTCGTGGTAGCCGGAGCCGAAGTCGGCGTGCGCGGGGCCGGCGGCGCTGACGGCCGCGGTGAGGGTCAGGACGGCGGCGCCGAGTAAGCGGGCGGCGCGGCGGAGCAGGGGGCGGACGGCCAACGGGTGTCCTCGGGGCTCGGGTCGGGCGGCCCACGGCGTGGTGCCCGCGGGCCGGGTGGACGGTCCGCGCATCCTTCCGGCGGTGGCATGTGACCGTCAAGGTGTCCGCGGGGCCGTCAAGGTGCTCCCGCGGCCGTCAAGGCACATTTCGGCGAGGTCGCCTTCAGCGGTCCGCCTCCAGCGCCGCCGCCTCCTGCCGGATCAGGTCGCGCAGCGCCGCGAGCCGGGGCCGGCGGTCGTCGAGGCGCCACTGCATCTCCAGCGGCAGGGTGGCCCGGCCCTCCAGGCGGACGGTGGCGACGTCGCCGGTGAGGTGGCCGGTCATCGAGCCGGGGACGAGCGAGAACGCGCGGTTGCGGGCGAGCAGGTAGAGCCGGGAGCCGACGATCCGCGGCGGACTGACCAGCACCGGCGGGTCCACGCCGCGGTCGGCGCACAGGCCGAGGACGTGGTCGTAGTAGCGCGGGTGCTGTTCGCGCGGCCACAGCAGCAGGGGCAGGTCGCGCAGTTCGGCGAGCCGGACGGCGTCCCGCCCGGCGAGCGGGTGGTCGCGGCCGAGCGCCACCCGGACCGGCTCGTCGGCGATCCGTTCCAGCCGGTAGCCGGGCACCTCGGCGAGGAAGCGGCCGAGGCCGATGTCGGCGAGTTCGGCGGCCAGGGTGGCGGACACCTGCCCGGTGTCGACGGCGAGTTCGGCCGCCACCAGCGCGGGCAGCTCCTGTTCGGCCCGGCTGATCACGGCCGGCAGGAGCCGGTTGACCACGCTCGGCGAGGCGACGATCCGGGCGGTGCCCAGCCGGGACTCCTCGTGCAGCCGCACCCGGGCCAGCAGCGCCCCGGCCTGTTCGAGCAGCCGGGCGCTCTCGGCGGCCATCACCTCGCCGGCCTCGGTCAGGCGGACCGACCGGCGGCTGCGGTCGAACAGCTCGACGCCGACCGTCCGCTCCAGCCGGGCGACCTCCTGGCTGACCGTCGGCTGCGAGACGTGCAGCCGCTCGGCGGCCCGGCCGAAGTGCAGCGTGTCGGCGACGACGAGGAAGACCTCCAGCTGACGCAAGGTGAAACCCATGGTCCGAAGCCTAGGTCAAACCCATAGTTCAAAGCCTATGGGAAGGGGCAGTACTCATTCTGGATCCCGATCCGAGCCGTCCGTACGCTGATCATCACCTTGCCCCGCCGCAGTGGCATGTCACAGAGAGCGTCCACCATGACCGGACTCACCGCGCCCACCCCCGAGGCCACCCCCAGCCCCGAGGCCATCCGGGTCTCCGACGAGGTCGCCCGGGCGGTCGCCGAGGGCACGCCCGTCGTCGCCCTCGAATCGACCATCTTCACCCACGGCCTGCCGCGCCCCCGCAACCTCGCCGTGGCGCTGGAGGCCGAGGAACGGCTGCGCGAGGCGGGCGTCGTCCCGGCGACGATCGGCGTCCACGCGGGCGTGCCGACGGTGGGCCTGAGCACCGAGCAGATCACCGAACTGTCCGCCACCGACGGCATCGACAAGGTCAGCCTGCGCGACCTCCCGGTGGTCGCGGCGTTCGGCCGGCACGGCGGCACCACCGTCGCCGCCACCGCCTTCCTCGCCCACCGCGCGGGCGTCCGGGTGTTCTCCACCGGCGGCCTCGGCGGCGTGCACTTCGGCGCCTCCGAGAGCTTCGACGAGTCGGCCGACATGACCACGCTGGCCGCCACCCCGGTCACCGTCATCAGCGCCGGCGTGAAGTCGATCCTCGACATCCGGGCCACCCTGGAGCGCTTCGAGACCTTCAACATCCCGGTCATCGGCTACCGCACCACCAAGTACCCCGGCTTCTACGTCACCGACTCCGGCCACGAGATCGCCTTCCGCGTCGACTCGCCCGAGGAAGCCGCCCGCGTCATCGACGCGCGCGACGGCCTCGGCCTCCCGCAGGCCGTCCTGATCGCCAACCCGGTCGACCCCGCCGAGCAGCTCCCGCCGGAGGAGCTCGACGGCATCCTCGCCCGCGCCTGGGCCGAGGCCGACCGCCGGGGCGTCACCGGCAACGCGTCCACGCCGTTCCTGCTCGACTTCATCCAGCGCGACACGCAGGGCCGCAGCCTGGAGGTCAACGTCGAGGTCTACCGCGGCAACGTCCGCCTCGGCGGCGAGATCGCGACCGCGCTCGCCGCCGCGCGAAAGGCCTGAGCCGTGCTGGGGGTGCTCGGCGACCTCGTCGAGGACGTCGTCGTGTGGGTCGACGGCCCGCTGCGCCACGGCACCGACTCCGCCGCGCGGGTGTTCCGCCGGCGCGGCGGCAGCGCCGCCAACGTCGCGTGCTTCGCGGCCGGGCAGGTCCCGGCCCGCTTCATCGGCTGCGTCGGGGACGACCCGGTCGGCGACGGCGTCGTCGCCGAACTGACCGGCCACGGCGTGGACGTGCGCGTCGAGCGGCGCGGCCGGACCGGCAGCGTCGTGGTGCTCATCGACCGCGACGGCGAGCGCACCATGCTGCCCGACCGGGGCGCCGCCACGCTGCTGGACCGCGTGCCGGACGCGTGGCTGGCCGGCCTGAGCCACCTGCACGTGCCCGCCTACTCCTTCGACGGCGAGCCCGTCGGCCGCAGCGCCGTCGACGCGCTCGCCCGGGTGCGGCAGGCGGGCGGCACCACCTCGGTGGACGCCTCGTCGACGGGCATGCTGGAACAGTTCGGACGGGAGCGGTTCCTCGGCCTGCTGGCCGAGTTGGCGCCGACCTTCGTGTTCGCCAACCGCTCCGAGTCCGCCTACCTCGGACTGCTGGCCGACGGGACGCCCGGGCCGGAACGGGCCCGCCTCGCCGCCACCACGGTCGTCACCAAGGCGGGCGCCGACGCGACCACCGTCGACGTGCCGGGCGAGCCGCCGTTCACGGTGACGGTGCCGCCGGTGGCCGACGTGCGCGACCTGACCGGCGCGGGGGACGCGTTCGCGGCGGGGTTCCTCGCCGGCTTCCTGGACACCGGCGACCTCCACCTGGCCGCCGGGCTCGGACACCGCAGCGCGGCGCGCGTGCTCGCCTCGCCGGGGGCGTCGTTCGGCTGACCTCCCCAGGCGGTCCTGGTGCGGCGGGGCCGCCCGGCGGTTCTCAGCGCAGCGCGTCCTTGCGGAGGAAGCGCTTCAGCCGTTGCCACGTCCAGGTGTTGACGACGTCCTCGGCGGTGAGCCACGCGCGCTGCGCCGTGCCGATGCCGAACCGCGGGTAGGCCAGGTGCGGCGTCGCGTGCGCGTCGCTGTCGATGCTGAAGCGCACGCCGTGCTTCTTCGCCCGCAGCACGTCCTCGTCGCGCAGGTCCAGGCGCTGCGGGGAGCTGTTGATCTCGATCGCCGTCCCGGTGCGCGCGGCGGCCTCGAACACCGCGTCCAGGTCGACGTCGATCGGGCCGCGCCGCCCGATCCTGCGGGTGGTGAGGTGGCCGATGACGTGCACGTACGGGTTCTCGCAGGCGCGGACCAGGCGGCGGGTCTGGGCGGCGCGGTCGAGGCCGAAGTGCGAGTGCACCGAGGCCACGCACACGTCGAAGCCGGCCAGGAACTCGGGCGGCCAGTCGACGCCGCCGTCCGGGCCGATGTTCAGCTCGGTGCCGTGCAGGAGGCGCAACTTCTTGTGGCGGCCCGCCAGTCGGCGCAGCTGCTCGCGCTGGGCGAGCATCTTCTCGTCGGTCATCCGCTGCATGACGAGGTCGGGCGCGTGGTCGGTGACGGCGTAGTACGCGTAGCCGCGGGCGGCGGCGGTGTCGATCATCTCCTCCAGCGTGGCCAGCCCGTCGGTCAGGTCGGTGTGCGTGTGGAGGTCGCCGCGCAGGTCCGACTCCTGGACCAGGTCCGGGAGTTCGCCGTGCAGTGCCGCCTCGACCTCGCCCCGGTCCTCGCGCAGCGGCGGCGCGATCCAGGGCAGGCCGAGCGCCGCGTACACCTCGTCCTCCGTCGCGGACACGACCTTGGCGCCCTCGGCCGCTCTCCCCTTGGTCCTGCCGTCGGCCTTGCCCTCCGCTTCGCCGCCCACCTCGAAGAGGCCGTACTCGGACAGCTTCAGGCCGGCCCGGACGGCCATCGTGCGCAGCTTGATGTTGTGCGCCTTCGACCCGGTGAAGTAGACGAGCGCCGCACCCCAGTCCTCCTCGGGCACCACCCGCAGGTCCACCTGGACGCCGCCGGTGGTGAGCACCGAGGTCTTGGTCGGCCCGCTCGCTATCACCTCGTCCACGTAGGGGAGTTCGGTGAGTGCGGCCATCAGCGGGGCGGAGTCCTCGGCGGTCGCGAGGACGTCGATGTCGCCGACCGTCTCGCGCATCCGGCGCAGCGAACCCGCGTACGCGCAGCGGGTGCAGCCGGGCACGGCGGAGATCGCGGCCACGAGCTGCTCGGCGAGCTCGGTCGCGGCGTCCAGCAGGGTGCGCCCGCCGGACTGCCGCATCAACTCGATGCCGTGCAGGATCTTCTCGCCGCTGCGCTCGCCGAAACCGGTCACGCCGCCGAGCCGGTCGCCGCGGATCGCCTCGGCCAGCTCGTCGACGGACGCGATCCCGAGGTCGCGGTAGAGGGCGAGGGCACGCTTCGGGCCGACGCTGGGGACGGCCATCATCTCCCGCACACCGGACGGGATTTCGGCGCGCAGCTGTTCCAGCGCGCCGATCCGACCGGTGGAGAGGTACTCGGCGACCTTCTCCGCGGTGGACTTGCCGACGCCGGGGATCTGCTGGAGGCCCTTGGCGTCCAGTCCGGCGACGTCCTCCGGGTGACCGCCCACCGCGCGTGCGGCCTTCTCGTAGGCGCGGGCCCGGAACGCGTCCCCGCCGGTGATGTTGATCAGGTCGGCGTACTCCTGGAGCAGCTCCCGCACCTGGTCGTTGAGCCGGGGCATGGGGCCAGTTTAGGGCGGGGGGCCGACGGCCCGCCTGTGCTGGATTCCGGTCTCGTTCCCGGTGTGCTCGCTGCCGCGTTCTGCTCTGGTTCTCCGGTCGGTACCTGCCTCGTTCTGGGCTGATTCTCCGGTCGGCACCTGCCCCGTTCTCGGCTGGCTCTCCTGTCGGCACCTGCCCCGTTCTCGGCCGGTTTGCCCGTTCCCCGCCGGTCGGGGGGTGCGCGACCGGCCGCTCGGCGGGGGAATGCGTCCGTTTCGCGCCCCCTGGCCCGATTGTCACCCGGGCGGAGGGGGCGCAGGCTGGGCGGGAGGGCCGGGGAAGCGGCCCGCTCCGGCCGGTCGCGGTGCTGACGACGGCCGCCGGTGATGTGCGAGGGGCAGGGCGATGACACGCGGGAAGCTCTGGGGCTACGTCGCGTCGGGGGCGCGGGTGCTCGGTGCCTTCGGCGGTTCCGACGGCCACGGGCGGCCGGGCGGGTTCGGGTGGTCCGGCGCGTTCGGCGCGTTCGGGCGGCCGGGCGGATTCGGGCGGTCGGGCGGCGCCCGGAGCGTGGGCACGGGCGGCCGGGACGGTGCCGCCGGAACGTTCCACCCGGGGGTGATGGCCGGGCCGCGGACGCTCTCGCGGCCGGAGCTGGTGCGCCTCGGCTGGACGGACCGGAAGACCGGGTGCGAGCCGCAGGCGCGGCACGTCCAGGTCGCCGAGGTGGTGCGCCGGGTGGTCCGCGGCGGCGGGCGGTCGGCGGCGGTGACGGTCCGTGTCGCGCCCGGGCTGCCGGTGGTGGCCGGGGACGCCCGGCGGCTGGAGGCGGCGCTCGGCGGGCTGGTCGACCACGCGGTCCGGCGCAGCCCGGTCGGCGAACGGGTGCTGGTGCGGGCGGAGGCGGTGGCCGCGCCGGCGCTGCCGGGGCTGGGGGCGTTGGGCTCGGGCCTCGGGCCGGGCACTGGGGGCGGCCCCGGCGGGTTCGGGCGGACGCGCGGGCGGGTGGAGATCCGGGTCGCGGACCGCGGCGCGTGCGAGCTCCCGGAGGCGCGGGAGTGGCTGCTCGCGGGCGTGCGGCCGGACGGGCCGGTCGGGCCCGCGCTGCACGGCCTGGTGCTGTCGTCCGGCGGGCGGGTCGCGGTGGAGGCGACGCCCGGGGGCGGGCTGACGGTGGTCCTGATCCTGGCGGTCGCCCACGAGTGACGCGTCCGGTGGAGTTCGGTGACGCGCGGGGTGGAGTCCGGTCCGGCCCGCGGCGCCTCGCGTGGACCGCAAAGAGATCTTCGCAAAAAACCCTTTGCAAAGAATTCTTTGCGGTCCTACGCTCATGCCATGACCGATGACCGTGGCTGGATGCACAGTGACGACCCGCACGCCGTACTCACCGCCAAGGGCATGCGCGCGATGGCCCACCCCGTGCGCATGCAACTGGTCGGGCTGCTGCGCAAGCAGGGCCCGTCCACGGCGACGAGGCTCGCCGAGCAGCTGGGGCTGAACTCGGGGGCCACGAGCTATCACCTCCGCCAGCTCGCCGCCGCGGGCTTCGTCGAGGAGGATCCCGGGCGCGGCAACGCGCGCGAGCGGTGGTGGCGGTCGGTGCACACGCTCACGGTCTGGACGGGGGAGGACCAGGCCGACGAGGAGCCGGAGACGGTCGTCGGGTACCTGCGGTCCGTCCTCGCCGCGCACACGTTGACCGGGCAGCGCGCGCTCAACGCCTTCGAGACGATGCCGCGCGAGTGGCGCAAGGCGGTCGACCTGAGCGACCTGGTCCTCCGCCTCACGCCGGAGGAGGCCGGGCAACTGGCCGACGACCTGGCCGCCGTGGTCGCGCGCTACCGGCGGCTGGATGCCGAGGGCCCGGTGCCCGGGGGCGCCGAGCCGGTGGCCGTCGTCGTCCACGTGCTGCCCGAGCCGAAGGCCACGGCGGACGCCGATCAGGAGGACGACCAGGACGCCGACCAGGAGGGGGAGCAAGGATGACCATCGCTGCCGTCGGCCCCGCGCGGAGCCTCCGGCCGCTGGTCGGGGTGCTGGCCTCCTCGGCCGTCTCGCTGACGGGCACCCGGGTCTCGGCCGTCGCGCTGCCCTGGTTCGTCCTCGCGACGACCGGCAGCGCCACCATGACGGGTCTGGTCGCCTTCGCCGAGATGACGCCGTACGTGCTGGTCAAGGCGTTGACCGGGCCCCTGGTCGACCGCCTCGGCCCGCGCGTCGTCTCCTGGACGACGGACGCCGTGAGTGCCGTCGCGGCCGGACTGGTGCCGCTGCTGCACGCGCTGGGGCTGCTGCCGTTCGGGCTGCTGCTCGGCATGGTCGCGGTGATCGGCGCGATGCGCGGCCCCGGGGACCTCGCCAAGTCCGTCATGGTGCCGGAGGCGGCGGACCGCGCGCGGGTGCCGCTGGAGCGCGCCACCGGGCTCTCCGGCGTCACCGAGCGGCTCGCCTCCACGCTCGGCCCGGCGGTCGGCGGAGGGCTCGTCGCGATGGCGGGCCCGATGGCAGGCGTGGTGGTCAACGCGGCGGCGTTCGCACTGGGTTCGCTGATCGTCGCCCTCGCGCTGCCGCGCGGGATGGGGCGGACGGCGGCCCCGGCCGCCGGGGCCGGTGCGGTCGAACCGGGCACGGCCGGACCGGGCGGCGGCGGGTACTGGCGGATGTTCCGCGAGGGCTTCGCCTTCCTGCGCGCCGAACCGCTGCTGCTCACCGTGATCGTGACGATCGGCATCACCAACCTGCTGGACGCCGGCTTCGCGACCGTGCTGGTCCCGGTCTGGGCGCAGGACTCCGGGAACGGCCCGGCGGCGATCGGCCTCACCGGCAGTGCCATGGGGATCGCGGCGGTGGCCGGCAGCCTGATCGCGGCGGGCGTCGCCCACCGGCTGCCGCGCCGCGCCGTCTTCTTCGCCGGCTTCCTGCTCGCCGGGGCACCGCGCTTCCTCGTGCTCGCGTCCGGCGCCCCGCTGTGGACGGTGGTGGCGGTGTTCGCGGTGGCGGGTTTCGGCTCGGGCTTCCTGAACCCGATCCTCGGCGCGGTGCTCTTCGAGCGGGTGCCCCGCCCGCTCCTGGGCCGCGTCCATGCCCTCGGCGACTCCCTCGCCTGGGCCGGGATCCCCCTCGGCGGCCTCCTCGCCGGCGCGGCGGTGGCGCTGGTCGGGCTGATACCCGTGCTGGTCGCGTCCGGGGTCCTGTACTTCGTGACCACGGGCGCGGCCGGCCTCCGCCGGGAGTGGCGCGAGATGGACCGCCTGCGCGGCCGCGCCCCGGCGGTGGCGGACGAACCCGACCGGGCACCGGAGCCCGCGCGGGGGTAGGCGGAGCCGTGCGGCAGGGGGAGGCGTCGGTGAGGGACTGGGGGCTGTCAGTGCGGCGGCGCAGTGTGCGGCTCGTACGAATCGGAAGAGGGTGCGGCCATGGCTGGCAGAGCGCTTGGCCAACTGAGGCAACTGCTGGGCGAGCCTGCGACGTGGGGGCCGGCGCAGCGTGAGCTCTGGGCGGCCTCGGAAGCCTGGCTCGGGCTCGGGCTCCGGCTGCCGACGGACTACAAGGCCTTCCTGGACCTCTACGGCTCGGGCACGGTCGACGAGTACCTGCAGTTGGAGCGGCCGATGGAGGGGAGCGCAGAGGAGGCCGAGCGGCTCTGGAAGCACGGGTGGCCGCGAGGGCCGGAGGACTACGAGCGCTTTCCGTGGCCGTTCCATCCCGAGGCGGGCGGGCTCGTCCTGTGGGGGGCCGACGAACAGGCCAACACGTATTGGTTCCTCGCCGAGGAACCGGATCCGGACGACTGGCGGATCATCGTGTGGAGCGAGTGCGGCGAGTGGTTCGAGACCGCGGGGACGTTCACCGAGTTCCTGGTGCGGTGCTTCGACCGGGTGGACCGGACGCCGTTCCTCGCGCACGACTGGCCCCGGAAGGACGCCCGCTACCGCCCGGCGTCGGCGCGTACGGAGGGCGGCCCGCCCAGTGCACGAGTAGCACGCTGACCAGCGCCGCGAGGGCGCACCACGTGGAGAGGAAGGCGATCCGCCAGAGCAGGGCGCAGAGGCCGGCGGCCAGGCCGGTCAGGAATCCGAGGCGGCGCAGGTCGCGGTCGCCGCTGATGAGGAGGGAACCGACGGTGGTGAGGAGGTAGCCGGCCAGGAGGACGGCCGGGTGCGGCACGCCGATGCCGTACGTCAGGGTGTGGCCGTGCTCGGTGGCCACGACCGGGTGGGCGGCGACGGCGATGGCGAGCGGGACGGTGACGACCGTGCCGAGCAGGGTGAGGCCCGACAGCACGCGACGGCGGTCCGGTCCGGCCGGGTGGCCCGGTTCGGTGCTCGCGCACCACACGGCGGCCGGGACGTACACGGGCAGGAGCGGCAGGGCGATCGCCGCCCAGGCGGTGCGCGCCCAGCCGGCGAGGGCGGCGGGCAGATCGCCGTCCGTGCCGAGCCAGACGACCGCCTCGATCAGCTGGTGCGCGCCCAGCACGAGCGGGAGCGCGGCGAGCGGCAGTCGCTGCGGGCGGCCGGAACGGCGGGCGCGGACCAGGCACGCGACTCCGAGGCCCACGACGACCCCACCGGCCACCGCGTCCGCCTGCGCGCTCCAGCACATCCGGCTGCCTAACCTTTCGCCGGGCTGTTGGGTGGGCCGTCGGGCGGGCCGTCGAGTGGGCTGTCGGGTGGGCCGTCAACAGGGCCGTCCGCCGGGCCGTCGTCCGTCCGGTTGTCCGCTGGGCCGTTCACGTTGCGGCCGGTCGGGCCGACCGTCCGGCTGTCGGGGGTGCTGCTCGCGCCGCCGTCCGTCCGGATGCTCGCGCCGCCGTCCGTCCCGCCGTCGGGGGCACCGCTCTCCGGCGTGCCGTCGTCGAGGCGGTCGTCCGGGGGCGCGCCGATGCTCTCCAGGGTGTCGCGGACGGTGCCGGGCATCGCCGGGTGGCGGCCGATCACGATCACGCCGACCACGATCGCGACCAGTCCCAGGGACTCCCAGGCGAGTGCGCTCGGGGTCACCCGTAGCCGGTCGCCGAGGAAGCCGACCGCGCAGGCGATTCCGGCGATCGGCTGGGCGGCGGTGAGCGCGGGCAGGGACATCCGCAGCGGCGCGGCCTCGAAGGCGCTCTGCACGAGCAGCAGCCCGATGACGCCCGCCACGATCACGGCGTACGGCTGCCAGGTGCGCAGCACGGCGGAGAGCCCGTCGTGGTCGAGCCGTTGGGTGGTGGTGCGGGTCAGTGCGTCCTGCAGTCCGTACAGGAGGCCGGCGGCGAGGGCCAGCAGCGTCGCCTCCTCGAAGAGCGGCAGTTTCCGGGCCGCCGACACCAGCAGCAGGACGAGCCCGACGACGGTGCCGACCACCAGCCAGTGCCGCATTTCCCCGGCGGGCGCTCCGCCCCCGGAGGGCTGCCCGGCCACGATGAACGCCGTCACCCCGAGCCCCAGCAACAGGACTCCGGCCCAGCCCGAGCGGCCGAGGGTCTGACGGGTCAGCATGCGGGAGAGGGCCATGGCGAACAGGAGGTTGGTCGCGAGCAGCGGTTCGACGAGCGACACCTCGCCCTTGTTGAGCGCGAGCGCGGAGAGGATCAGTCCGCTGACCATGAACCCGGTGCCGAGCAGCCATTCGGGCATCCGCATCAGGTCCAGCAGCAGTCGCCAGTGCAGCATGTCGGCACGTGGGGCCCGCTGCGCGGCGTGCTGCTGGAGGACGAACCCGAGGCCCAGGCAGCAGGCGGCGCTCAGAGCGAGGAGGAAGACCGCCACGGAGGGACCACCCGGTGTGTCGCTGCCCCGACGTCGCCGATCGCCGGTTGCCGGTCGCCGTTCGGCGGATCGCTGCCTGCGCCGCGTCGGCGGTCCTGGGGTCGGGCAGCGGTCGCGGCGCCTTCCGTCAGCCTACCGCCGGGGCGCCGACGGGGCCGTTCGACGGCGGGACGGTCCAGGCGCAACCGTCCAACGCGGGACCGTCCAGCGCAGGGCCGCCCAGCGCAGGCCCGCCCAGCGCGGGGGCGCCGGAGCCGGTCGGACCCGGAGCCGGCCCCCGCGCTTGCCGGGGTGGGCGCGGCGGGCGCACGCTGGTGTGAGCGGCCGCCCGCGGTGCACCGTCCGTGCCGGCCGGGACAGGCGCGACGGGGGCCGGTGCCAGGAGGTGTGGCATGCACAACCAGTGGGACGTGGAGCTGAGCTTCGACGAAGACGGCGTGCACACGACGTGCGAGGCGAGGCTGACCGGCGCGAGGGCCCCGGGCCTCAGCGCGCACGGCGAGTCGGTGAAGAGCGCGGACGACCGTCCGCTCGCCAGGATCGGCGAGGAGGTCGCGGCCTCGCGCGCCCTGGAGGAGCTGTCCCGCAAGCTGCGGGTCCAGGCCACCGGGGAGATCGAGGACGAGGGGCACCGCCCCGGTTACCTGATCTACTAAGCCGATCCACTGCATCGGTGGCTGAACTCGCCCCCGGCGCAGCCGGGTTGGGCCGCCGCAGCGCCCGGGCGGGGGCCGCGGCGGCCCGGGGAGTCACACGCCCGCCGCCTTCCGCCGCGGCGGCGCCGGGACGAACACGACCGCGATCAGCGCCGCCACGGCCAGCAGTACGGCGGTGACGACGAACGCCCGGTCGTAGCCCGCCGCGAGCGCTGCCGGAGCGGAGTCACCGGCCGCCGCGGCGTGCCGCGTCGCCGCGACGGCGAGGGTGGAGAGCACGGCGAGGCCGATGCTTCCGCCGCACTGGCGCCCGGCGTTCAGCAGCCCGCTGACCAGCCCGGCCTCGCGCGGGTCGACGCCGGACGTGCCCATCGCCGTGTTGGCCACCATGCAGATCCCGACGCCGGCGCCGGCGACCACGGACGGCCCGACGAACGCCGTCAGATAGCCGGACGAGACCCTGAGCCCGCTGAACCACAGCATCCCGAGCCCGGCCAGCACCAGCCCGCCGGTGAGCGTCGCCCGCCCGCCGAAGCGGGCGCCCAGGCGGCCGGCCGTCATGCTCCCCGCCATCGTCCCGGCGCAGAACGGCAGGAAGGCGGCGCCCGCGGCGAGTGGCCCGTAGTGCAGCACGTTCTGCAGGTGCAGCGAGCAGAAGTAGAAGCCGTCCAGCATCGCCGCGCCGATCAGGGTGACGATCAGGCTCGCGACCCACGCCGTCCGCACCCGCAGCACGCCGAGCCGCACGATCGGCGCGGACGCGAACCGGGCCTCCCAGCCGAGGAACGCGAGGCCGAGCAGCACGGCGGTCCCGAGGGTGGCGATGGTCCGGGGCGAGCCCCACGGGTGTCGGTCGGTCGACATCAGCCCGTACACGAGCACGCTCATCGCACCGGTGCCGAGGGCGGCGCCGACCACGTCGAGTCGTCCCGCGCGCGGCGGCCGGGCGGTGGCGACGGAGCGCGACGCGAGGGCGGCGGCCACCAGGACGAGCGGGGCGTTCACGAAGAACACCCAGCGCCAGTCGAGCAGATCGGTCAGCACGCCGCCGAGCAGCACGCCGAGCGCGCTGCCGCCCGCCGTTACCATCGACCAGACGCCGAGCGCCCGGGCCCGGGCGGCGCCCTCGGTGAAGGTGACCATGATCAGGGTCAGGCCGATCGGGGCGAGGACGGCGCTCGCGACGCCCTGTCCGGCACGCGCGGCGATCAACTGCGCGGGCGTCTGCGCGAAGCCGCCGAGCACGGATGCCACGCCGAACAGGACCAGTCCCGCGAGCAGCGCCCGGCGGTGCCCGGCCAGGTCGGCGACCCGGCCGCCGAGCAGGAGCAGCCCGCCGAACGCGAGCGCGTAGGCGTTGACCACCCACGGCAGCGCGCTGTCGGCGAAGCCGAGGGAGCCGCCCATGGCGGGCAGTGCGATGTTCACGATGCTGGCGTCGAGCGTGACCATCAGCTGGCACAGGCACGCGGTGGCGAGGACGAGGGACTTGCGCGGGCCGCCGGGCCCGGGCGGCGCGGCGGTGGTCGTGGTCAACGGTGTGGAGAGGACTGATTCGGGCACGGCGACCTCCGAATGCGAACGTTGTTCGCGTAAGGTAAGCCTTACTTGCATGGGTCGGCAAGCGCGCAGGTGGGAAGCCCGGTCCGGCGTGGCAGGATGACGGGATGCCAGGACGGGAGAGGCCAGAGCAGGAAGTGCCTGAGCGGGACATGCCCGAGCGGGTGAGGTCGGACCGGGAGGCGCCTGAGCGGGTGAGGTCGGACCGGGAGGCGCCTGAGCGGGGGGCGTCACCGGACGGAGCACCGGCCGCCGAGCGAGGCCGGTACGGCCCACGGCGGCCCCGGCCGGGCCTCACCACCGTCGCCGTGGTCGCCGCCGGGCGCCGCGTGATCGAGCGGGACGGCATCGACGCCCTCACCATGCGCGCGGTCGCGGCCGAACTCGGCACCGCCGCCGCCTCGTTGTACCGGCACGTGGCCGACCGCGACACCTTGCTGCTCGCCGTACTGGAGGAGATCGCCGCCGGCCTCCCGGTGGACGTCCCCGGCGCGGAACCGACCGCCCGCCTGCTCCGCCGCCTGCTCGGCGCGCACGACTACATGGCCGGCCACGCCTGGGTGCTGCACGTCCTCATCCGCGGTGAACTCGTCGCCGAGAACGCCCTGCCGTTCAACGACGCCTGCCTCGCCGACCTGCTGGCCGCCGGGCTCCCGCCGGCCCGCGCGGCCTCCGCGTTCCGCTCCTGCTGGCAGCTGGTGCTCGGCGAACTCCTCTCCGAACACCCCGTCAGCCCGCCCCGCCGGCCCAATCAGCGCGCCGCCGCCTTCGCCGCCGCGGATCCGCAGGCGCTCCCCGCCCTCACCCGCGTCCACGCCGAGGTCCCCGACCGGGGCCCGGGCACTCGCTGTGCCGACCTCCAGGCCGCCCTCACCGCCCTGATCACCGGCCTGACCGCGGATTCGAAGGGTGCCCGGTGACCCACGAGCCCCTCGCCCCCGACCTGCGCGACGCGTGGGCGCACGGCCTCGCCGCCAATCCGGCCCTGCCCGACGCCTTGTGGCCCGCCCTCCTCGGCGCGTATCCCGCCCTCCTGTGGAGCCCCCGCCCGCCCGTGGCCGTGGCGGCCGCGCTCGCCCACCCCGAGTGGAAGGTCCGGGCCCGCGCGGCCGAGTCCCAGCCGGGCATCACCGCCGACCAGTGGGTGCGGCTGATCCTGGACGAGCCGGATGCCCGGCGCCGCTGGACCCTCACCGTCATGGCGGCCGACCGGGCCGCCGAACTGCCCGTCGACGTACTGCGGCAGCTCGCGACCGACCCCTCCGCCCGGGTCCGCGCCGAGGCGGCCCGCCTTCCCGGACTGCCCGTCGCGCTCGCCGTCCGGCTCGCCGGCGACGCGGACCCGGCCGTCCGCGCCGAGGCCTGCCCGGCGGCCTGGCCGCACCTGGGCGAGGAGGCCCGGCACTCACTGCTCGCCGACCCGGCCGGCCGGGTCCGTGAGGTCGCGCTGCTTCTGCACCACGCCGATCACCCGATGCCCCGCGACGTGCTCGCGCTCTTCGGGAGCCGCGACGTCGTACTCGCGACCTGCCGCCTCGAACCGGACCTGGCACGGGAGTCGGCCCGGACCTTTCCGGCCCGCGAGCGGGAGGCACTCGCCCGCAACCCGCACCTGCCCGCGGACGTCGTCGACCTGCTGGCCGAGGACGCGGACGAGGACGTGCGCTTCACGGTGTCCGTCCGGCCCGATCTGACCGAGGAGCGTCGCGCCGCCGTCCGCGTCGACCTTGAGGAGCACGAATACCATCATGCGCTCCCCTGGGTGCTGGCCCGGCAGGCCGACCCGGACGCGATGCGCGAACTGGCCGCCTCCGCCCACCCCACGATCCGCCGTAGCGTCGCCCGCGCCCGCCGGCTCCCGCCCGACGTCGTGACCCGGCTCGCCGCGGACGAGGACCGCGTCGTCCACCTCTTCCTCGCCGAGTCCTGCGACGACGCCCCCGCCGAACTCCTCCTGGACGTCTGGCGCTGGTGGACCGGCAGCCTCTCCCACCCCGACCGCCCCCACGGCCACCCGAACTTCCCCCGCACGGGCCTCCTGCGCTTCGCCGACGACCCCGACCCCCACATGCGCCGCCTGGCCCTCGACGACGAGGAATCGCTCCCCGCCCTCGTCGAGCGCTTCACCCGCGACCCGAGCCCCGAAGTCCGCCGCAGGGCGGCGACGGACCCGCGCCTGACGGAGGAAGCCGTCCGGCGCTTCCTGGACGACCCCGACGTGGACGTCCGCGCCGCCGTCGCAGCTCACCCCCGAGTCCCCGCCGAGCAGTTGGCGAGCTCGCTGCACGACCCGCGCACGGCCACGGCCGCTGCCCGCAATCCGAGCCTGCCCGCCGACGCGATGGCCGAGATGGTGGACCGGCTGACCCGCGCCGCCTGAGGCTCCCGGCGGCAGCCGGGGCCGGCGTCCGGCGTGGTCCACGAGTTCGTGCGCTACTCGCCCGCGTGATCGAGTATCAGCCCTTGGTCTGCGAAAGGAAGTCCGTCAGCCGCCGGTTGACTTGCTCCGCCCCGGCTGCCGGCAGGTTGTGGTGGGCCAGGCCCGGGAGGACGGTGACGGTGGCGTCGGGCAGGGCGCGGCGGGTGGCGTCCGCGACGCGGTGGGCGTCGTGGGCGCGGCTGCGTTCGGCGAACAGGGCGAGCGTCGGCGCGGTGAGCGTGCGCAGCCGGTCGGCGGTCGGGCGGGGGCCGGTGACGATGCGGGAGGCGGGGAAGTCGGCGTACCCGAGCGCGTACACCTCGCGGCAGTCGGCGTCGAGCCGGGGCGTGTCGCCGCTCTCCCAGGCGAGGTAGGAGCGGGCGCGGTCGGCGGTGCGGCGGGGGAGGAAGAGCGGCAGGGCGCGCAGCAGGTAGCCGGGGCGGAAGCCGGCGAAGACGTTGTTGGGGTCGAGCAGGGCGATGCGTCCGACCCGTCCCGGCGCGTGGAGCGCGTACTCGACGGCGGTCCAGGCGCCGTAGGAGTGGCCGCAGAGGTCGGCCTCCTGGACGCCGAGCCCGTCGAGGACGGCGTCCAGCCACGCCATGAGCCCGGGGACGCCGCCGAGCGCGGCGCCGTCGTGGACGCTGCGGCCCGGGTCGCCGATGAGGTCGACGGCGAGGACGCGGTGCCCGGCGGCGGCCAGGGCGGGGGCGATGGCGAACCAGATGGCGGACGTGGCGCCGCCGCCGTGGAGCAGGACGAGGGGGTGGCCGTCGCGCCGGCCGCAGGCGTTGACCCGGGTGGTGCCGTGGGCGGTGCGGACGTCGACCGGCTCGACCGGGAGGGGCCAGCGGGCGAGGAGCGCGTCGTACGCGGCGAAGAACGGCGCCGTGCGCGCGGCCGACGCGGACGGTGAGGCAGGTGCGGTCGCAGACATGGCGGGCCTCCGCTGGGATGATGGAATCACTCGCTGCACAAGTATCTCGCTCAGCGAGAGAATACGGCACCTGGGGGTGCCGAGGAAGGAGGCCGGGGTTGTCCGATGTCGAGGAGCCGATGCGGCTGGTCCACCTGTTGCGCGGACTGACCGTCGAACTCGACCTGTTCGGGGCCGAGTTCGCGGCGCGCAACGGGCTGCACCCGACCGATCTGCGGGCGCTGATCCACCTGCTGGACGCGGCCAGGGCCGGGGAGGTGGTCACCCCGGGCCGGCTCGGCGAGGCGCTGCGCCTCAACTCGGCGGGCACCACCGGGCTGGTGGACCGGCTGGAGCGGCTCGGCCTGATCCGGCGCGAACGGGACCCGGGGGACCGGCGCAAGGTGCGGCTGGTGGTCGAAGAGCGTGCGATGGAGCTCGGACAGGGCTTCTTCGGCGGGCTGATCGGCGACCTGGTGGGCGCCATGGGCCGGTTCGACGCGGCGGAGCTGGCGACGGCCCGGCGCTTCCTGCTGGCGATGACGGAGGTGGTGGCGGCGGCCCGCGGGGCGTGAGCCCGGGGCCGCCGGCGGGAGGGCCGGAACCCGGCCGGAACCTGGTTCGGAACCAGAGCCGGCACCAGAGTCGGAGCCGGTTTCAGAACCAGGTGTCGCCGTAGTGCGGCCCCGGGTGGCCCTCGCGCAGCAGGCAGATGTCGGCCTCGCGCGGTGGTTCGGGGCCCTCGAAGGGCGCCTCCTCGGGGCAGCGGGCGGCGACCTCGACGGCGTACTCCGGCCAGGACGCCCAGTGCAGGTCGTAGCCGACGCCCTGGACGAGCGCGGAGTGGGAGCCGCCGTGGCTGGCGGTGAGCTCGCAGCGCAGTCGCGGCTCCATCACGAAGGCGGCGCGCGGGACGTGGTTGAAGTGGTCCACGTCGGACTGCGGGAGCGTGACGACGGCCGGGCAGTGGCGGTGTTCGACGAGGTCCGGGGGGCCGGCGAGGGCTGCGGGTCCGGCGGAGGTGGAGTCCGGTTGGCTCATGGCCGCCAGCATTCCACCGGCGGCCGGCGAGGGGCGGCGGAACCACCGTTCTGTACGCATCAGGCGGGCCAACTGTCGTGTCGTGTACGGGCAGTGGTCACTTGTGCGGGTCGGGTAGTGGAACGGGTGGGGCCAGTGGTGCCGAGGCGTCGCACGAGGCCAGGAGTCACGCGGACCCGAGCGACCAGCTGATCACCGACAGCGTCGCCATCGACACCAGCGTCGACCACAGCACCGCGTCCCGGGCGAGTGCCGTGCCCTGCCCGTACTCGCGGGCGTAGACGTAGACGTTCTGCGCGGTCGGCAGCGCGGAGAAGAGCACGACGGTCAGCAACTGGTGCGGCGGCAGGTGGAGCACGAAGGCGGCGACGGCGTACGCGGCCAGCGGCTGGACGAGCGTCTTGACCAGGACGGTCAGTCCGACCTCGGCGCGACGCGAACCGGCGTCCGCGGGCGGGCGGTTGTGCAGCGAGATGCCGAGGGCGATGAGGGCGGTCGGGACGCCGGCGCCGCCGAGGAGTTCGCAGGAGTGGTTCAGCTCGGCGGGCAGGTGCAGGCCGGTCGCGGAGGCGACGGCGCCGAGCGCGGTCGCCAGCAGGACGGGGTTGCGCAGCGGGAGGGTGAGCAGGGCGCGGAGCCCGGCGCCGCGGCCGTCGAGGACGGCGAGCACGGCGGGGGTGACGAACAGGATCTGGAACAGGACGACCGCCGCGACGAACGAGGCGTCGCCGAGGACCTGCATCGCCACGGGTATGCCGAGGTTGGCCGAGTTGACGTACCCGGCGGCCATGCCGCCGATCGCGAGCTCGCCGGGCTTGCGGTGGAACAGCAACCGTCCGGCGAGCAGTCCGAGGCCGGTCGCGAAGGCGGTGCCGGCGGCGAAGGCGAGCATCGAGGCGTTGGCGAACCGCTCCAGCGGGGTGCGGGCGATCATCAGGAACAGTGCGGCGGGCATCGCCACGTGGAAGACGAAGCGGCTGAGCACCGCCTCCGCCTGCGGGCCGAGCAGTCCGGACCGGCCGACGAGGTAGCCGACCCCGGTCAGGGCCCAGATGGGCGCGAATCCGGAGAGCAGGGGGTGCAGGGCGTGCATGGTTCCTCGGATCGCTCGTCGCCCGGGGCCGACGGGGGTCGCCTGCTGCGGCGCGGGCTGCCTGGTTCGGCGTGGGTCGCCTGGTCCGGCGGGGGTCGCCCGCCCGGGGCAGTAAACCAGCCGCGTCAAGCGGCCGATCATGGACCCGGTCGTGGGGGGGGCGGGGCCCTGGTGTCGCGGGGGCGCCCCCCCGCGGGCGGGCGCCGCCCCCGGCGGGGGTCCCGCCGCGCCCGGGGTGTGGCGCGCCCCGCGCCCC
>NZ_JBHWGV010000074.1:46224-47109 GCF_042732955.1 Kitasatospora sp. NPDC059747
GCGGGGGGGGGGGGGCGCCCCCCGCCCGCGGCCGCCCCCCCCCCCCGGGCCCCGCGGCCCCCCCCGCCCGCGGGCGGGCGGCCGGGCGCCCCGGGGGGGGCCCCCCCCCGGCCCCGCGATGTCGCGGCCCGGCCCCGGAGGTGTCACGGCCGGCCCCGTGGTGTCGCTGCCCCGGCCACCGCCGGTGTCGTGGGCGGGTCCTACGATGAGCCGATGGACTATCTGAGCCTGGCCGAGGTGGAGACGATCGCACGGCGCGCGCACGAGGGGCAGGTCGACAAGAACGGCCACCCCTACAGCGAGCACATCGCTGCGGTGGCGCGGGGGACGGCGGAGCGCGGCGGCAGCGAGGCGCAGATCGCGGCGGGCTGGCTGCACGACACCGTCGAGGACGACCGGCTGAGCCGCGAGTGGCTGGAGGGCGCCGCGCTGGCGGAGTCCACCAAGGCGATCGTGGACGCGCTGACCAAGCGGCCGGGCGAGCCGGTCGAGGAGTACACCGCCCGGATCCTGGCCACGCCGGGGGCGCTGCTGGTCAAGCGCGCCGACCTGGCACACAACTCGGACCCGGCGCGGCTCGCGGTGCTGGACGCGGCGACGGCCGAGCGGCTGCGCGCGAAGTACGCGCGGATGCGCGAGCTGCTGGGGCTCACCGGCGAGCTCTGACGGCGGCGCCCGGAGGCCGGCGAGGGGGCGCCGGCCGGCGGGGGCGCGGAAGCCACGGAAGGGCGGACAGCACGGGCGGAAACCACGGAAGGGCCCGTGCCACGCGGATCGCGCGGGCCCGGGCCCCTACGGGGCACCCCGGGGGGCCCCGGACCGCCCCCCGGGGGGGGGGGGGGAGGTGCGCGTGGGGGGGGAGCGGGGCGGCTGGCCCGGGGGTGG
>NZ_JBHWGV010000075.1:0-16802 GCF_042732955.1 Kitasatospora sp. NPDC059747
CCCCACCCCGGCCCGGTGCCGGGGCTCGCCCCCCCCCCCGGGGCGCCGGGGGGGGGGGGCGCCCCCCGGGGGGGGGGGGGCGCCCCCGCCGGGGGGGGGGGCCCGCCGGGCGGGGGCGCGGCGGCCTGCGCCGCGCCCGGCTGGGACAGCAGCGCGACCGTGGCCGCGGCTATCGCGGCCACGGCCGTCCACGGACGTCGCGCTGCACGACGTGTGTTCACGGATTCTCTCCAGGAATGTCGGGTGATGGGGGTGACGCCGCAGGCGCCGATCCGCTCCGCGTCCGGAGCCGCACGAAGCGTAGAAGCCGTTCCGATCACCCGTCAGGAAGTGACCGCTAATGTCGCCAACTGTTCAGATTCGACCGAAAGTTCGGTGCGAGGACGGTAAGAGGCGGCCGGAAACGGGGGCGTCGGGGGGCGTCCGCGCGTAGGGTCCCCCGGCCGCCGGCCCGGACGGGCTCCGGACGGGCCGCGGACGGGCTCCGGGCCGGGCTCCGGGCCGGGCTCCGGGCCGGGCTCCGGACCGCGCGTGCAAGAAATTGGAGTTCCGGAGTCGTATTCGCTAGCGTTCCGAACGTGAGGCTGACCAAGAGCACCGACATCGCCCTCCGCATCGCCATGCGGCTGGCCGTCCTCGACGAGGCGGCGAACCCGACCACCCGCGAGGTGGCCGAGGCGGTCGGCGTGCCGTACACCCACGCGGCCAAGGTGGTCAGCCGGCTGCAGCACCTCGGCGTGGTCGAGGCGCGGCGCGGCCGGGGCGGGGGGCTGGTGCTCACCTTCGCCGGGCGGACCGGATCGCTCGGCCTGCTGCTCCGCGAACTGGAGGGGGTCGGCGACGTCGTCGGCTGCGAGGACGACCCGCCCTGCCCGCTGCGGGCCGCGTGCCGGCTGCGCGGGGCGCTGCGCACCGCGCAGGAGGCCTTCTTCGCAGCGCTCGACCCGCTCTGCATCGACGACCTGGTGGCCTCCCCCACCGGACCGGTGCTGCTGAGCCTCTCCGCCAGACCCGCCGACTGACCGACCCGCCCGCCGATCGCCGCCCCCTCGGGGCGCACTCCGGCGCGCCATTTAATATGCATCTCAGATACCAATTTGGAGCGAGCCTGATGCTGTCCGCCAAGAACGCCGAGGTCGTCGAGGCCACCCTGCCCGTCGTGGGCGCCGCCATCGGCGACATCACCCCGCGGTTCTACGACCGGCTGTTCGCCGCCCACCCCGAGCTGCTGCGCGACGTGTTCAACCGGGGCAACCAGGCCAACGGCACCCAGCGCCAGGCCCTCGCCGGGTCGATAGCCGCCTTCGCCGGCGCCCTGATCGCGCACCCCGACCAGCGGCCGGACGCCATGCTGGCCCGCATCGCGCACAAGCACGTGTCGATCGGCATCTCCAGCGACCAGTACAAGGTCGTCCGCGAGCACCTGTTCGCCGCCATCGTCGACGTGCTCGGCGAGGCCGTCACCCCCGAGGTGGCCGCCGCCTGGGACGAGGTCTACTGGCTGATGGCCAACGCCCTCATCGCCATCGAGGACCGGCTGCGCGCCGAGGCCGCCGGCCCCGACGGCGACCCGGCCGACCTCTGGCGCCCGTACACCGTCGTCGCCCGCCACCAGGAGACCGAGGACGTCACCAGCTACCTCGTCCGTCCCGCCGACGGCGGGCCCGTGCCCGCCGGCCGACCCGGCCAGTACGTCTCCGTGCGCACCGAACTGCCCGACGGCGCCCACCAGATCCGCCAGTTCAGCCTCTCCGGCACCGCCGCCGGCGCCCTGCGCTTCAGCGTCAAGCGCGAGGCCGGCGGCGAGGTCTCCGGCCACCTGCACGACCGCCTGCGGGCCGGCGGCACCGTGGAACTCGCGCCCCCGATGGGCGACATCGCCCTCGCCGACGGCGACGGCCCGGTGCTGCTGGTCTCCGCCGGGATCGGCAACACCCCGATGACCGCGATGCTCGCCCACCTCGCCGACGCCGGCTCCACCCGCACCGTCGTCTCGGTGCACGGCGACCGCGACCAGCTCGCCCACGCCTTCCGCGCCGACCTCACCCGGCTCACCGCCGAACTGCCGGACGCCACCGCCCACGTCTTCTACGAGCGCCCGCTCGGCGAGTGGCCCGCCGACCGCACCGGTCTGGTGGACCTGACCACCGTCGACGTCCCGGCCGGCGCCACCGCCTACCTGTGCGGCCCGCTGCCCTTCCTCCGCGCGGTGCGCGGCCAGCTGCTCGCCGCCGGCGTCCCGGCCTCCGACATCCACTACGAGGTCTTCGGCCCGGACCTCTGGCTCGGCGCCTGAGCCCACCGACCGACTCCACGCTCACCGCCGCCCGTCTCGACGCCGTCGACAGCGTCGTGACGGGCTGTGCGCTCGCGATCGCCGAGACCGGGACGATCGTGCTGGACGCCGTCGACAGCGTCGTGACGGGCCGCTCACCCTCGTCCCGGACCACCACGTGTGCGTGGTGCGCGCGCCGGAGCAGGTCGTGGCCTCCGTCCCGCTCGCGCCGGCCCGGCTCGGCCCGGCGAGCCGCAGGCCGCAGGCCGCAGACCTGGATCTCCGGGCCGTCCGCGACCAGCGACATCGAGCCCGACCGGGTCGAGGGCGTGCACGGGCCGCGCGGGCTCGACGTCCTCCTGGTCACGGGCGCTACGCCGGCCTGAGCTCCAGCGTGCAGCACTTCGCCCCGCCGCCGCCCTTGAGCAGCTCCGAGACGTCGACCGGGATCGGCTCGTAGCCCTCGTCCGCGAGCCGCCCGGCCAGGTTCTTCGCCGCCTCCGGCAGGAGCACCCGGCGCCCGTCCGAGACGGCGTTCAGGCCGAAGACCTCGGCGTCGGCGCGGTCGGCCAGGATCGCGTCGGGATACAGGGCGCGCAGCACCGCCCGACTGTCGGCGTCGAACGCCTCCGGGTAGTACATCACCTGGTCGTCGTCCAGGACGGCCAGCGCGGTGTCCAGGTGGTAGAACCGCGGGTCGACGAGGGTGAGGGTGGTCACCGGCACGCCGAACACCTCGCCCGCCTCGGCGTGCGCGGCGCGCGAGGTGCGGAAGCCGGTGCCGGCCAGCACCCGGCGCCCGGCCACCAGGTGGTCGCCCTCGCCCTCGTTGACGTGCCCGGCGCGGCGCACCTCGTGGTAGCCGCGGTCGCGGAACCAGTCCTGGTAGGCGGAGGACTCGGGGGCGCGCTCGGGGTAGCGGAAGGTGGCGACCAGTGCGCGGCCGTCCAGGACGGTCGCGCCGTTGGCGGCGTACACCATGTCGGGCAGGCCGGGCACCGGCTCGATCAGCTCGACGGTGTGGCCGAGGCGGCGGTAGAGCCAGTAGAGGCGCTCCCACTGGCGGATGGCGAGCGCGGTGTCGGTGGGCTGGGCCGGGTCCATCCAGGGGTTGATCGCGTAGTCCACGGTGAAGTACGTCGGCCGGCACATCAGGTAGCGCCGCGGCCGGGCGGTGCGCTCCGGGGTCAGACGTGGCATGTCTCTACCGTCCTTGAACAGCAAGGGTGTTCGGGTCCTGTTGCGGCTGCCCAGGCAGCGCCGTCCGCACACCCGCGCAGCCCTCCCCGCCGGGCGCACTCCCCCGCGCAACCGGCGCGAGCCCCGGCGCACACGCACCGTCCCGGGCCTGGCCGGGCATCCCGGGTCGGGTCAGGCCCGGTCGGGTCGGGTCGGGTCACCAGCGGACCGCCGCGAAGTCGACCGGCGCCGGGCGCAGCGTCCGGCAGCGCTCGGCGAGGGCACGCAGCCGGCGGGCCGCCTCCTCGGTCGGCATCCGGCGCCGCTCGCCGTGGCCGGGCAGCAGCCACTCGAAGCGCAGCGCGTCCACCGTGCGGTCGAGCGACACGGAGAGCTCCAGGACCGAGTGCCAGACGATCGTCTCGAACACCGCGATGTCCTCGTCGGTGCGGGACCAGTGCAGGGTGTCGCCGGTGAAGAGGTGGCGTTCGTCGGCGAGGTAGAGCACGCTGCCGCGGGTGTGGCCGGGGAAGGGGTGCGCGACGACGCCCGGGACGACCTCGACCGGGTCGGTGCCGCGCAGCACGCGGTCGGCGGTCGGGGCGGCGTCCAGGTCGCCCTCGTGGATCCAGAGCCGGGCGCCGAGGCGGTCGGCCCAGGCGCGGCCGTGCTCGGCGTGGTCACGGTGCGTCAGGAGGACGTCGGTGACCGGGCCGAGAGCCGCGTAGCGGGCGGCGAGGGACTCGGCGAAGCGGGGCGTGTCGACCATGATCCAGCCGTCCGGGCGGCGCAGGAGGTAGGAGTTGGCGCCGGCGGTGCGCGGGGAGTTGTGGCCGAGCAGCAGCAGCCCGTCGTCGAGGGCCAGCGGGAACGGGTCGGTGCCCGGTTCGAGCCGGCCGCCGGCGGGGCGGATCGAGCGGGTGGGGCAGGCGTGGGCGGCGGAGTACAGCTGCCGGCGTTCGGCGTCGTCCCGCGGCTGGCGCGCCAGTTCGGAGCGGCCGTCGCGCTCGCGGATCAGGCCGGGTGCGAGCTGGCGGGCGGCGTCGCAGTTGAAGCAGCGGTCGTCGACGGTCCAGTCTCCGGGCACGCCGGAGGGAGGGGTCGTGGTCATGGAGGGCTCCCGGGGGGGTGACGGCGGCCGAGCGGCCGCGCACCTCCACCCTCGTCCGCGCGGGCCGGAAACCGGAAGGGGGCGGGCGTCTTGTGCTTCACGAACGCGCCTGATCACCACGGGGTTTACCAACGTGGCCGATGTCACGTCGGCATAGGGGTCACCTACGGTGGCGTAGGTCACTTGATTGGGTGAACTATCTTCTTCATGCCGAATCTCCAGGAGACCCTTGACATCAGTTCGTATGCCGCCCTCGGCGACAGCTTCACCGAGGGCCTGAACGACCCCGGGCTCGACGGCGCCTTCTTCGGCTGGGCCGACCGCCTGGCCGGGATGCTCGCGGTGAGCAAGCCGAAGGGCGAGTTCCGCTACGCCAACCTCGCGGTCCGCGGGCGGCTGCTGGACCAGATCGCCGCCGAGCAGGTGCCCGAGGTCCGCCGCCTCCAGCCCGACCTCGTCACCTTCTGCGCCGGCGGCAACGACATCCTGCGCCCCGGCAGCGACCCGGACGAGGTGGCCGAGCGCTTCGAGCGGGCCGTCACCCAACTCGCGGACTCCGCGGGCACGGTGCTCATCTGCACCGGCTTCGACACCAAGGACGTCCCGCTGCTCAAGCACCTGCGCGGCAAGATCGCCACCTACAACGGGCACATGCGCGCCGTCGCCGACCGGCACGGCTGCAAGGTCGCCGACCTCTGGTCGCTGCGCTCGGTGCACGACCGCCGCGCCTGGAGCGAGGACCGGCTGCACCTGTCCCCCGAGGGCCACCAGCGGGTCGCCCTGCTGGCCGCCAACTCGCTCGGCCTGCGCACCGACGAGGACCCGCAGGCGCCGTGGCCGACCGCTCCGCACCTGTCCGCCGCCGACCAGCGGCGCGAGAACATCCAGTGGGCCCGCGAGTTCCTGATCCCGTGGGTCGGGCGGCGCCTGCGCGGCGAGTCCTCGGGCGACCACGTCGAGCCCAAGCGCCCGGACCTGATGCCGCTCTGACGACAGGTCACCTACCGGGTGCCGCGACCTCCCGGGGCCGCAGCACCCGGTGCGCGGCGTACGCCGACGCGGCACCGACCAGGTACCAGAACAGGTCGGGCGGGTTGAACGTGGAGCCGAGGACCAGCCGGGCGAGCGTGCTGCGCCGCCCGAGGTCGTCCGGCACGCCGGTGATCTGGAACAGCTCCACCGCCCAGCTCAGCGCCGCCGCCACGACGGCCGCCCGGGCCGGGCGCACCCGGGGCGCCACGAGCACCACCAGGGCGTACACCAGCACGGTGTAGAGCGCGTCCCCCGCACACTTGGCGAACTCCCCGGCGGCGACGGACCGGACACCCAGCCCTGCCGCCACCGTCAGTCCCGCCGCCACCACTGCCGCCGCCCGCACCCGCAGGCTCCCCCGTCGATCGCTCACGCGACCGATGCTACGTGCTGGAACCACCGCTTCCGTTCGAACGTCACTCCACTCGCAGGCCGTTCGCGCACGTCGCCGGGCGGGGGAGCGACGAAGGGCGGGCGGGAAGCGGTGACACAGGTGACCGATGCGGTGCACGAGGCCACGGCAGACACGGACGGGAAGCCCCAACGGCGCTTCGCCGTCCCCGGGTTCGCCCGGCACCACGACACCCGCGCCCGCGAGCGCGGCAAGGCGCTGCGCGGGCGGGTGCCGCGCGAGGAGCACGCGCTGTTCGCCCCCGCGGCCGACCGGCCGACCGCCGTCGAGGCCCTGGAAGCCTCCAACGCCGGCCGGCTGCCCCGCCTCGTCCCGATCCGGGTCGGCCGGATGGCCGCCACCCCGTTCGCCTTCCTGCGCGGCTCCGCCGGACTGATGGCCGCCGACCTCGCGGGCACGCCCGTCACCGGCGTCCGCGCCCAGCTGTGCGGCGACGCGCACGCCGCCAACTTCGGCCTCTACGGCGACGCCCGCGGCCAACTCGTCATGGACATCAACGACTTCGACGAGACCGTGCCGGGCCCCTGGGAGTGGGACCTCAAGCGCCTCGCCACCAGCCTGGTGCTGGCCGGACGCGAGACCGGGGCGAGCGAGACCACCGCCCGCCAGGCCGCCGCCCACGTGGCCGGGGCCTACCGCCGCACGGTGCGCACGCTCGCCAAGCTGCCCGCCCTCGACGCCTGGAACGCCGTGGCCGACGAGCAGTTGGTCTCCTTCGCCGAGGCGCACGACCTCGCCGACGTGCTGCGCAAGGTCGGTGCCAAGGCGCTGGGCAACACCAGCGCCCGGTTCGCCGCCAAGAGCACCGTCCGCGAGGCGGACGGCGCCTGGCGCTTCACCGCCGCTCCCCCGGTGCTCACCGAGCTGCCGTGCGAGCTCGCCGCGGCGGTCGCCGAATCGCTCGGCCCGTACGTCGACACCGTGCCCGCCGAGGTGCGCACGCTGCTCGCCCGCCACCGGGTCCAGGACGTCGCGTTCCGGGTGGTCGGCACCGGCAGCGTCGGCACCCGCTCGTACGTCGTGCTGCTCACCGACCACCGGGACCAGCCGCTCGTGCTCCAGGTCAAGGAGGCCCGCCCGTCGGTACTCCTGCCCCACCTGGCCCGCGCGGGCTTCGCCGTCACGGACCCGGAGCCGCACGAGGGCCGCCGGGTGGTGCTCGGCCAGAAGCACATGCAGGTGGTCAGCGACACCCTGCTCGGCTGGACCACGGTGAACGGACGGCCCTACCAGGTACGGCAGTTCCGCAACCGCAAGGGCAGCGTCGACCCGGCCGCGCTGCTGCCCGGCCAGCTCGACGACTACGCCCGGATCACCGGCGCGCTGCTCGCCCGGGCCCACGCGCACACCGCCGACCCGGGCGTCCTCGCCGGCTACTGCGGCAAGAGCGAGGCGCTGGACGAGGCGGTCGCCGCCTTCGCGGTCGCCTACGCGGACCGCACGGAGGCCGACCACGCGGACCTGGTCGCGGCGGTGCGCAGCGGGCGGCTGCCGTCGGAGCCGGGGGTCTGAGCGCTTCGATCCGGGGTCGCCGTGGGTGACCGGGACCGCGCCGGGACGAGGGCCTCAGGTGCCCGGGACCGGGGGCGGTCCACCGTGGGGGCATGCCACGTACGCGAACGACGGCCGCCCCGGGCGACTTCCCGGCGGCACGCACGACCCCGCTCGCGAGCTCACCCGGGCGGTCGCCCCCTGGGGGCGGCCCGGGAGCGGGCGGGTTAGGACTGGACCGGACACGCGTTCGGCCGATGCCCGCCCCGGGCACCCTCACCCCCAGGACTCCGCCATGAACGACCACTCCACCCAGTCCCCCGCGGTGGGCGCCACCGTGCACCTCATCGGGCCCGGCGGCACGGCGGGCCCGGCCCTCGCCCACGGCATCCTCGCCGGTCCGCGCAGCGTGCTCGTGCCCGATCCGCCGAGGACCGTCGGCGACCCCTGGCAGCGCTACCTCGTGCGGCTCGGCCCGGCCCCCGACCCCGGCGACGGCGCCGAGGCGCTCCGGGTGGCCGGGGTCAGCCTGGCCGCGGTCGCCGTGGACGGCGTCCGGGCCGCGGTCGCCGTCCTCTCGCTCGCCTCGCCGTCCGCCCAGGCCCCGGCGGCCGCGAGCACCACGGCGGACGGGCTCGTCGACAGCGTCCGGCGCCACGGCGGCGACCTGTGGGCCGTGTTCGCCGAGCTCGGCTACCCGGTCACCCGTCCGCCGTCGGCGCCCGCCCCCGGGTCCGGGGACGACTGGTGGACCGGCTTCGCCGCGAGCGACGTCTCGGTCTTCGCCGCCGGGATCTGCTGCATCAGCGTCAACTGCCCGCCCAGGTGCTGACCGGCACCGGCGGCTGAGGGAAGGAGCCCGACCGGATGGATCCCGAACAGGTCCCGGCCGGAACCCGCCGGTGGATCCGGTCCGCCCGGGTACAGGACGCCGCCCTCGCCCTCGCGGTCATCGTCCCCGAGGCCTTCTTCTTCGGTGACCCGATCGCCCCCGGCACCAGCTGGCCCGCACGGCTCGTGCTCGCCGCCTTCGCCCTGCCGGAGGCCGTCGCCCTGCTGTTCCGGCGGCGGTGGCCGACGGCGGTGTACCTCGTCGTCTGGGCGCTCGCGGCCGGCGCGAGCGTGCTCACCATCCTCACCGACTTCCACTTCACGCCGTACTTCGGCATCCTCGTCGCGCTGTACACCGTCGCCCGGCTGTGCCGCCGCCCGGCCGCCCTCACCGCCCTCGCCCTCACGGCCGTGCCGATCGGCCTCGACACCGCGGACATCCTGACCAGCCTCGGCACACCCGGCTACCGGACGGCCGCGCTCGTCACCGCCCTCGCGTTCTACCTGCCGCTCACCATCGCCGCCTGGGGCGTCGGCCGGTGGAGCCGGGCCACCGCCGCCGCGGCCGAGCACGACCGCCTCGCGCTCGCCCGCGCCCGCTTGGCCGTCACCCACGAACGCGTCCGGATCGCGCGCGAGCTGCACGACATCGTCGCCAACGCGGTGGCCGTCATCGTCATGCAGGCCGAGACCGCCCGCGCCACGGCCGCCGCCGACCCGCCCCGCGCCGAGGAGACCCTCACCCGGATCGAGGACCTCGGCCGCGGCGCCATGGCCGAACTCCGCCGCCTGCTGCGCCTCCTGCGCACCGCCGACGCGCCCGTCGAGGACGGCGTCCGGCGCAGGGGGCTCGCGGACCTCGCCCCGCTGCTGGAGGACGTCCGCCGGGCCGGGGTGCTGATCGACCTGGAGGTGCAGGGGACGCCGGCGCACCTCGACGAGAGCGTCGACCTGACCGCCTACCGGCTCGTGCAGGAGGCCGTCACCAACATCACCAAGCACGCGGGGCCGGGCAGTCACGCCGCGGTCCGGATCACCTGGACCGACGTGCTGCACCTGGACGTGGTCGACGACGGGGCCGGCCACTGCACCGCCACCCGGCGCGAGCTGTCCACCGGCCACGGGCTGATCGGACTCGCCGAACGCATCGCCCTGTTCGGCGGCGAGCTCTCCGCGACGCCGTACCGGTCGGGCTTCCGGGTCACCGCGACCCTGCCGCTCACCCCGGCGTCGGTCGCGCCGGAGCCGGCGGGGTAGGGCGCCGGCTTGGGAGAGAGCCGGAGGGCGCCGCCGTCAGACCGTTCAGGCCACTCGGACCGCCAGGCCGCTCAGACCGCTCAGACCGCCAGGAACGGCGCCACGGCGGCGACGTACTCGGCCGGGCGGGCGGCGTGCACCAGGTGGCCGGCGTCGATGGTGACCGTGCGGCAGTCCGGGATGAGGGCGGCCAGGTCGGCGATCCGCTCCTGCGAGACGTGGCTCGTCGGACCGCCCGCCACCACGAGGGTCGGCGCGGTGATCCGCCGCAGGCCCTCGCGCCAGGCCGGGTCGGGGGTGTCCACCTGGGCCTTGAGCGGGCGGACGACCGCCCAGTCGAAGTCCACCGGCTCCTGCGGCGCGTCCGGCACGGCGCTCGCCGGGCGCGGGAACGGCGGCGGGATCTCCTCCAGCACCAGGCGGCCGATCCGCTCCGGACGCGCCTGGGCGAGCAGGTAGCCGACCGCGCCGCCCATCGAGTGGCCGACCAGGTCGACCCGGTCGAGCCCGAGCGCGTCGAGCACGGCGAGGACGTCGTCGCGCATGGCCTCCAGGCTGTAGACGGCGGCGCGTCCGCTGTCGCCGTGCCCGCGCAGGTCGAGCGCGTACGCGCGGTGCCCCGGCGCGAGCGCGGGCAGGACGCCGTCCCAGTCCGAGGCCCGCTCGCCGAGAGCGTGCAGCAGCACCAGCGGCGGCCCGTCGGGCGGGCCGCTCTCACGGCAGGCGATCGCCACGTCGGGCAGGTCCACGATCCGAACGTCCGTCATGCCGATCACCGTACGTCGGGGCGGAGCGTCAGCCGACGGATGTTCGCCCAGGGCTCAGGGCGGGCCGCTGCTCACCGGGCCGGCGCTTCCCCACGGCTCACGGCCCCGGCCCCGACCTCTACCGACACCCCGCCCGCGCCCGCCGCCTCGCGGGCCGTCGCGCGGCCCGCCAGCACCGAGGCCAGCACCGCCAGCCCGGCGAGGGCCGCGCACACCAGGCTCGCGTACAGGTACGCCGAACGGTGGCCGCCGCCCGCGTCCGTGGCCCGCAGGTAGACGCCGGACAGTGCCGAGACGCCGACGGCCGCCGCGATCCGCTGGGCCATCTGCAGGATCGCACCGCTCACCCCGGCCGCCTCGGCGGGGGCGTGGCGCAGCACGTACGACTGGTTGGTGGCGCCCATCAGCCCGACCGAGGCCCCGCCGAGGAACTGGAGCAGCGCGAGCAGCCACGGCAGGACGGCGGCGGGGGCCCAGTGCGCGACCAGGCCGCTGAGCAGCATCGCGAGCGCGGAGCCGGTCATGCCCGCGGTGACGGTCCGCCGGCCGAAGCGCTGCACGACCCGCCACGCGAGTGCGGAGGCGACCCCCATCGCGACCGCCGACGGCAGCGCCACCAGGGCCGCGCCCATCGGGGAGAGCCCGAGGCCGTCCTGGAGGAACATCGTGAGCACGAGGCCGGCCGCGAGCGAGGAGCCGAACTGGGCCATCGCCGTGGCCGTCCCGAGCGCGTACGGCGCGGAGCGGGTGAGCGCGGGGTGGATCAGCGGGTGGCCGCCGGAGCGGGCGTAGCGGCGCTGCCACCACACGAGCGTGCCGAGCAGGAGCCCGGCGACGGCGGCGAACGCGAGCCACCCCGTCCAGGCGGGCGGCTGGACGAACGGCAGCATCAGCGCGAGCGTGAGCGCACCGACGAGCAGGAGGCCGACGAGGTCGAGGTTCGCGTTGCGGGCGCTCGGCCGCGGCCGGGGCAGGTGGCGCGCCGCGAGCAGGACGGTGGCGAGGCCGAACGGCACGTTGAGCAGGAAGGTCAGCCGCCAGCCGTGCTCGGGGCCGACGGCCGCCAGCACCGCGCCGCCGACCGGCGGCCCGAGCGCGAAGGCGAGCCCGCCGGTGACGGCGTACATGCCGAGGGCGCGGGCGCGCAGCTGGCCCTCGAAGACGTCCTGGAGGGTGCCGATCATCTGGGAGTTGACGAGTCCGGCACCCGCGCCCTGCACCAGCCGGGCGGCGATCAGCACACCGGGGTCGGCGGCCGTCGCGGAGACCACGCTGACCAGGGTGAACAGGGCGAGGCCGGTCACGAAGAACCACTTGCGGCCGAGGACGTCGCCGAGCCGCCCGCCGGGGATGAGGGCGAGACCGAAGGCCAGCGAGTACCCGGCGACGATCCACTGCAGGTGGGCGGGCTGGGCGTGCAGGCTCTCGCGCAGCGCGGGGATGGAGGTGTTGAGGACGGACTGGTCGATCAGGGTGGTGAACCCGCCCGCGACGCAGACCAGCAGGACGCGGCGCCCGGCGGCGTCGAAGCGCTCGCGGGGCGCCTTCGCTATCGCGGGGTTCGCGCCGTTCACGCTTCCACCACCACGAGCGCGTACCGGGCCTCGCCGGGCCCGAGGCTGCGGAAGCGGCTGGAGGAGGTGGTGTAGCGCAGACAGTCGCCGGCGCCGAGCCGGTGCGGCTCGCCGTCGACGGTCAGCTCCAACTCCCCCTCCAGCACCCACAGGTGGTGCTCCATGCCGGGCACGCACGGGCGGTCGTAGACGATGTCGGCCCCCGCCGGGAGCCGGCCCTCGATGATCTCGGCGCGCAGCGAGTTGTGCGGCGGGGAGACGGACCGGCGGACGAAGCCGCTCGTGCCGTCCCGCCAGACCCGCTGCTCCCCGGCCCGCACCAGTCGCGCGGGCGCGGACTCGACCTCGGCGAGCAGCCGGGACATGGTCCGCCCGTAGACGGCGCACAGCCGCCCGAGCAGCGCGGCCGTCGGGCTGACCTCGGCCCGCTCGACGCGCGACAGCGTGGACCGGCTGACGTCCGCCCGCCGTGCCAACTCCTCCAGCGTCCAGCCGCGTTCGACCCGCAGCTCGGCGAGCCTGGTGGCGAGCCGCTCGTCGGCGGCCGTCTCGATTCCCATATTCGCGATGCTATCCCGGATCCGGGACGCGGTTCCCGGTCGCGCGGGCCCTTGTCCGAAGAACGGCCGGCCGGGAAGTGTCGGGGGCCGCCGCGACCCGGCCCCGGCGTGTGCGGATCTCGTGCGACCCCTCGGCCCGGCAGGGCGGCTGATCATATGATGTCGGCCGGATCGGGGCTGGTCAGAGGCCCGAACGGCGAGGGGGAATCATGTTCGGCATCATCAGACCGTGCAAGCACCGGCTGTCCGAGCGGCTCCAGAGCTCGTGGATGGCGCACCTGTGCGGGCTGTGCCTCGCGCTGCGCGACGACCACGGGCAGCTCGCCCGCACCGCCACCAACTACGACGGCCTGATCATCTCGGTGCTGGTCGAGGCGCAGAGCGCCCGCGACGACTCCTCCTGGCGCCGTACCGCCGGGCCGTGCCCGCTGCGCGGCATGCGCACCGCCTCCGTCGCCAAGGGCGAGGGCGCCCGGCTCGCGGCCGCCGTCTCGCTCGCGCTCGCCTCGGTCAAGATCCGCGACCACGTCGAGGACCGCGACGGCGTCTTCGCCCGCCGGCCGGTCGCGGCGGGGGCGCGGGCCGTCACCCGGCGCTGGGACCGGCAGAGCGCGGGCAGCGCCTCGGCGGTCGGCTTCGACACCGCCGTCCTGCTCGACGCCGCCTCCCGGCAGGGCGAGTTGGAGCGCGCGCTGCGCCCGGGCGGGTCCGTCCTGCTGGTCACCGAGCCGACCGAGAGCGCGACGTCGGCCGCGTTCGCGCACACCGCCGTCCTCGCCGGGCGCCCCGGCAACGCGGCCCCACTCGCCGAGGCCGGACGGCTCTTCGGCCGGCTCGCCCACCTCCTCGACGCCGCCGAGGACCAGGACGCCGACGCGGCGAGCGGCGCCTGGAACCCGCTGACGGCCACCGGCACCGACCGCGCCGAGGCCGAACGGCTGTGCCGCGACGCCGTCCACGGCATCCGGCTGGCGCTGCGCGAGGTCGAACTGACGGACCGGGCGCTGGTGCACGTCCTGCTCGCGCACGAGACGGAGGCGGCCGTCGACCGGGTCTTCGGCTCGGCCCGTCACACCGCCGCGTGCCGCACCCGGACGCCCGGCAGCGGCGGAGACGGGGGCCACCCGTCCGCCGAGCACCCGTCCGCCGAGCACCCCCAGGACGCCCCGCCGCGCCGGGAGTCCGAGAAGGCGCCCGCCCCGCCGTGGATCCCGCAGGGCCCCGGCTTCACCCCGGTCGGCCCCAAGCCGCCGCAGCCGCGCAACCTGCTGGCCGGCTGCGCGGTGTGGGCGCTCATGGCCTGCACGTGCCAGCTGATGTGCTGCGAGCACAACGACCCGTTCAGCCGGGAGCCGCGCAAGGGCTTCTGCGAGCGGCACGACTGCTGCGACAACTGCGACTGCAGCGGCTGCGACGGGTGCGGTGACTGCTGCCAGTGCTGCCAGTGCTGCGGCGACGGCTGCGACTGCGGCTGTGACGGGTGCGACTGCGGCTGCAACTGACGGTCATCCGTCCCGCCGCACCGCCGCCTCCCGGTCCGCCGCGAGCGAGTTCTCCAGTCCCGTCAACAACTGCCGGAACCGGTCCGCGTCCTGTTCGGTCATCCGCCCCTCGGGCAGCCGCCCGGCGTCCCCCGGCCGCTCGGCCGTGCTCTCGTCCATGCGGCAGACGCTAGGGGCGGGTGATCAACACGCGATAAACGCACCCGCCGACGATGGGCGCGCCCTCCTCGCCGAATCCTCTCGGAAATTTATTAGGAAAGTTTACTTACCTTATGGACCGGGGCGTGCCCGGGCCCCTAGTCTGCTGCCGCGAGCTCGCGCTTCACCTCACCCCCACGGAGAAACGGAGCACAGCCATGCGACTTGCCCGAGTCCCCCGCCTCGCCGTCGTCGCCACCGCGGTCGCCCTGGCCGCCGGCCCCGCCTGCGCCGCAACCGCCTCGCCCGCCTTGCCCCCCCCCCCCCCCCCCCCCCCCCCCCCCACGGCGGCCGCCACCACCGCGACCGCCGCCCGCCCGCTGGACGCCGGCGGCATGACCGCCGACCAGCGCCGCCGGGCCGACCAGCTGATCAGCATCTTCGAGAACAGCACCACCGTCATCCAGTACGGCTACGCCGAGAACATCAACGACGGCCGCGGCGTCACCGCCGGGCGCGCCGGCTTCACCACCAACGACGGTGACGCGCTCAAGGTCGTCCGCGCCTACACCGCGGCCGTCCCCGACAACCCGCTGGCCCGTTTCGTCCCCGAGCTGGAGCGCCTCGCCGCGGCCGGCAGCGGCGACACCAGCGGGCTGCCCGAGGCCGACTACATCGCGGCGTGGCAGCAGGCCGCCGACGACCCGGCGTTCCGCCAGGTCCAGGACGACCAGGTCGACCAGCGCTACTTCTCCCCCGCGATGAGCCAGGCCGACCAGCTCGGACTCACCACCGCGCTCGCCCGCGCCGAGCTGTACGACGCCTCGATCCAGCACGGCAACGGCGGCGAGTACGACGCGCTGCCCGCGCTGATCGCCCGCACCAACGCCAAGGCCGGCCCGCCGTCGAGCGCCGGGGAGAACGCCTGGCTCGCGGCGTTCTTCGACGTCCGCGTCGACGACCTCACCAACCCGGCCAACGGCTCGACGGCCGACGAGTGGCGCAAGTCCGTCGACCGCGTCGAGTGCCTGCGCCGCATAGCCGCGACGGGCAACTACAACCTTGACGGACCGCTGGACGTCACCGCCTTCGGGGCGGGCTACACGATCAGCTGACGCGGCCGCAACGGTCCGTCACCCCACCGGTGGTGGCGCGGAACGGCCGGTCCCGCCACCACCGGCCCCGGCCTCCCGATCGTGCCCCGCCCGGGCTCGTTCGCCGCCGGACGGTGCCATACCATCGGCCGAATGAACGCAGCAGGACGGAGAACGGCCGACCAGGCCCCCCGGGACCCCGCCCCGCCCACCCCGGTGCCGCTGCCAGGTCAGCAGACCTGGAACCGGCAGCGGTTGCGCAGCAACAACGAATGGCTGCTCCTGGAGCGGCTGCGCGTGCACGGACCGCTCTCCCGGGCCCAGCTCGCCCGCGACACGGGCCTGTCCAAGCCCACCGTCTCCGCCGCCCTGGCCGCCCTCGAACTCGCCGGCCTGGCCCGCGAGGCCGGCCGCTTCTCCCCCGACCGGGGCCGCACGGCCGTCCTGTACGAGGCCGACCCGGCCGCCGGGCACGTCCTCGGCCTCGACATCGGCCGGGCCCGGCTGCGGGTGGCCGTCGCCGACCTGTCCGGCCGGATCGTCGCCCGCCGCGACCTGCCCAACCGGGGCCGCTCGGCGAACGCGGTGGCCGACGCCGCCGTCGCCGCCGCGCAGGAGGCCATCGCCGAGGCCGGCCTCACCCCGGCCGACGTCGCCCACACCGTGGCCGGCTCCCCCGGCGTGTGGGACGAGCGGCGGCGCAGCGTCCAGCTCGCCGCCAACCTGCCGGGCTGGGGCCGCCCCGGCCTCTTCGACCGCATCGCGGAGGGCCTCGGCAGCGGCCGGGCCGTCACCGTCGCCAACGACGCCAACCTGGCCGCCGTCGGCGAGTACACCTACGGCGCGGGCGAGGGCAGCCGCCTCTTCGTCTACCTCCTCGTCGGCACCGGCCTCGGCGTCGGCGTCGTCAAGGACGGCGAACTGCTCACCGGCGCCCACGGCGCGGCCGGCGAACTCGGCCTCCTGCGCCTGCCCGGCTGCGACGTCCCACCCGGCGTCGAGGGCGACCCCACGCTCGAACAGACCGTCTCCGCCGACGCGGTGGTGCGCACCGCCCTCGGGCTCGGCATGCGCCGGCCGCTGACGGCGGAGAAGGTGTTCGACAGGGCCCGCTCCGGCGACCCGGCCGCGGGCGCGGGGCGGGGGGGGGGGGGGCGCCCGCCGCGGCGCCACCCCCCCGCCCGGGGGGGGGCGCGCCCGCCCCGCCCGCGGGGTCCCCCCGCCCGCGCCGGAGCCGGCCCGGGGGGTGCCCGCCCGGTTCGCCCACGGGCTCGCGGTGTGGGCGGCGCTGCTCGACCCGGACGTCGTGGTCCTCGGCGGCGGCATCGGCCGCAGCGCCGACCTGCTGCTGCGCCCGCTGGAGGAGGCGCTGCACGAGCGTTCGCCGATGCGCCCGCGCCTGGAGGCGACCCGTCTGGGCCAGGACGCGGTCCTGCTCGGCGCCGTCGCGACCGCGCTGGAGACGGCCCGCCCGGAGGTCTTCGAGCGGCGGACGGCCGCCGTGTCCTGACGGCACGGACGGGGGGCGGCCGCGCGGGCCCCGCCCGCGGCGGCCGCCGGGCCGCCCGCCCCCCCAGGC
>NZ_JBHWGV010000075.1:16812-30550 GCF_042732955.1 Kitasatospora sp. NPDC059747
ATCGCCCCACACCCCGCGCCCCCTCGTGCCCCCCCTCCCCCCCCTCTCCTGGGCCCCCCCCCGGCCTCGCCCCCCCCCCCCCCACGGCCGGGGCCCCGTCAACTCCCTTGCGGGAGCGGCCTCAGGCGTGGAGCGCCAGGCCGAAGGCGGTGACGAGCACCTTCAGCGAGTACCGGTTCTCGGCACCGTCCAGTCCGGTCGGGTTGACCGAGTAGACCACGGTGCGGCCCAGGTCCCGGGTGGCGAACACTCCGCTGGTGTAGCCGGGGCGCGAGCCCGTCTTGCCCCAGATCACGACCCCGTTCTGCTCCAGGCGTTCCAGGCCCATGCTCATGCAGGCCTTGTTGCCCGGGCAGTGGGTGCTGTCCGCGGCGACCGGCACGTCCGGGACGGTGAACAGCTTCTCCTGCTGCGCCGGGGGCAGCAGCCGGCCGCGGAAGAGGGCGGTCATGAAGCGCTCGAGGTCCGGGGCGCTGGAGATCATGCCGCCCTCCGCCCAGGGCCAGGGGCTCTGCTCGGTGACGTCCGCCCGGTACGTGCCGCCGTCCGGGTCCGGGACGGTCAGGTACGGGTGGCTGGCGGGGTGGTGCAGACGCGGGTCGTCCGCGTCCGGCAGCGAGGTGTCGTGCAGGCCGAGCGGACGGATGATGCGCTCGCGCAGCTCGTGGGCGTAGCTGTGCCCGGTGACCTGCTCGACGAGCAGACCGGCGACGAAGGTGTTCATCCCGTTGTACTGCTGCTGGGTGCCCGGGTCGAAGGCCATCTTCTGGCCGGCCATGGTGGCGACGATCTCCTCCGGGGTGTACCCGTCGCTCCCGTGGTCGGCGAACCACGCGGTGGTGCCGTCGCCCCAGAACGCGTTGGACCCGCCCGGCAGGCCGCTGGTGTGGTCGAGCAACTGGCCGACCTTGACCGGCGGGAAACCCTCGGGCAGGACGTCCGGGAGGTACTGCTGGACGGTGCCGTCCAGGTCGATCCGCCCCTCGGCGGCGAGCTGGAGGACGACGGTGGCGGTGAAGACCTTCGAGATCGAGCCGATCCGGAACCGGCCCCCGGTGTCCACGTCATCCCCCGACGTGGCGTCCAGGCTGCCGCCGGAGCCGGTGACGCGGACGAAGGCCGCCGACACGTCGGCCGCCGGGCGCGCGTCGAGCGCCTTGCGGACGGCCGCCGCGTCCAGCGGCGCCAGCGGCGCGGCGCTCGCCGGGGCACCGCTGGGGACGGCGGCCGGCTGCGCCGCCAGCGCGGGGGTGCCCGCGCCGACCGTCAGGGCGGCCGTGAGCGCACCGGCGGCGGCGAGGACGGCCCAACGGGTGCGGTTGGCGTAGGGGTTCACGGGTGATGCAACTCCAGACTGATCGTCAGTAGAGCCGACCGTTCTTCGGCTCGGCGACGAGTCTGCCGACTCCGGCCCCTCAAGATCAATAAGGGTCCCGACCCGCCACCCCTGATCTTTCGTCGGGGTCGACCCCGAGGAGCGGCCGACCGGGCGTACGAACAGCCCTTCCTCCGCCGGTGTCCGAGGCCACTGCTACGCTCCCGCGCAGTTCGGAAGCGAAGATCGAAAAGGCGGGCACGCATGCAGGACGGCAGAGAAGCGGACGACCTCGGGACCGAGCGGGAGAACCCGGGTACGGACACCGAAACGGGCGTGAACGCTGTAATAGGTGTGAACCCGGCACGGCGGCGCAAGGTCGCCCTCGGGATGGCGGCCGGCATCTGCGCGCTCGCGGCGCTGGGCGGCGGCGCACTGCTCCTGACCGGACCGGACTCCGCCGCCTCGACACCGGCCTCCGAGGCGTCACCCACTGCCTCCCCGAGTCCGTCCGCCTCCCCGACCCCCTCCGTCTCCCCGACCACGACCGAATCCCCGGCCACGACCGAATCCCCGGCCACCGACGCGGCAACCGGGACACCGGCCGCGCCGAGCGCTACGGCCACCCAGGAGACGCCGGACGCGCCGGACACTCCGGAGCCGTCCGCGAAGAAGCCCGCCCCGCCCGCTCCCGCAGCTCCGCCCGCCCCCGCAGCCCCGACGTCGGCCCCGCGCCCGAAGAGCAGCGCACCCAAGCCCCCGGCCGCGGAGCCGCCCGCCGACCACCCGGCGCCCGGCGCCCCGCCCGGATGGACGATCCCCCCGCGCCCGGAGCCGACCCTGCCGACGCCGCCCAAGTCCTGCCCGCCCGGCTACCTCGCATCCTGGGACGGCTGCCACAAGCTCCCGCCCGCGATCGTGATCCCCCCGGCGACCATCCCGCCCGGCGCGCCGTTCACCCCCTCGACCTCCTGAGCCGAGCCCCAGGTCAAGGAATCGTCAACCGATCACCAAGAAAAGACAGTTGGCCGTCAACCCCGGTCACCCTGACGGACGTCTCTGGTTTACTGTCCGGTAACCTGCGGCCGGGAACCGCGTTCATCTGTTCCCTTTAGCGTCTTGGCCGCCGCCGGAGAGCGACTGCTCGCCCCGCGCGACCCCACTCGTTGACGACATGTTCGAGGATCACAGCATGCACGCAGTCCCCACCCGCAACCGGTGGCTCCGGTACGGCGCCGGCCTCGTCGGGGCCATGTCCCTCACCGCCCTCGGCGGCACCCCGGCGGCCTTCGCCGCGGAGGACCCGCAGACGGCCACGCCGATCAAGCACGTCGTGGTGATATTCCAGGAGAACGTCTCCTTCGACCACTACTTCGGCACCTACCCGAACGCGGCCAACACCGCCGACGACAAGGTGAAGTTCACCGCCAAGCCGGACACCCCGAAGGTGGACGGCCTCGGGGACGACCTGCTGCACCACAACCCGAACGCGATGAACCCCAAGCGCCTGGCCCCCACGCAGGCCGTCACCTGCGACCAGGACCACACGTACAAGGACGAGCAGCTCGCCGTCGACGGCGGCAAGATGGACAAGTTCGTCGAGCACACGAACGTCGAGAGCTGCAAGGCCCCGATGTTCACCCAGCCCGGCCTGGTCATGGACTACTACGACGGCAACACCGTCACCGGGTACTGGAACTACGCCCAGCGCTTCGCGATGAGCGACAACTCCTTCGGTACCAACTACGGCCCGTCCACCCCCGGCGCGATCAACCTGGTCTCGGGCCAGACGCACGGCGGCTACGCGGTCGACCCGAAGACCGGCCAGAAGACGACCGACGCCTACGCGGTCGCCTCCCCGGACGCGAACGGCGTCGGCACCGTCATCAACGACCCCGACCCGGGCTACGACGAGTGCTCCAGCACCGCGCACAACCAGCTGGTCATGACCGGCAAGAACATCGGCGACCTGCTCAACGACAAGGGCGTCAGCTGGGGCTGGTTCCAGGGCGGCTTCAAGCCGACCGCCTCCAAGGACGGCAAGGCCGTCTGCGGCGCCTCCCACAACAACATCGTGGGCGCGTCGCAGACCGACTACAACCCGCACCACGAGCCGTTCCAGTACTACAAGTCCACCGCGAACCCGAGCCACCTGGCTCCGAAGACCGTGGACGAGATCGGCCACAACGGCCAGGCCAACCACCAGTACGACCTGACCGACTTCGACGCGGCCCTCCAGCACGGCAACCTGCCCGCCGTCTCCTACCTCAAGGCCGCCAACTACCAGGACGGTCACGCCGGCTACTCCGACCCGCTGGACGAGCAGCAGTTCGTCGTCGACACGGTCAACAAGCTGCAGAAGTCCAAGGACTGGGCCTCCACCGCCGTCGTCATCGCCTACGACGACTCGGACGGCTGGTACGACCACAAGTTCGTCGAGCCCGTGAACGGCTCGCGCGACGCCGTCAACGACAGCCTGAGCGGCACCGGCCAGTGCGGCAAGGACGCCGGCGCGGGCGGCTACGCCGACCGCTGCGGCTACGGCCCGCGCCTGCCGCTGCTGGTGCTGTCGCCGTACTCGAAGTCCAACTTCGTGGACCACACCCAGACCGACCAGACCTCGGTCCTGCGCTTCGTCGAGGACAACTGGAAGACCGGCCGCGTCGGCGACTCCTCCTTCGACGAGCGCGCCGGCTCCATCGAGGGCATGTTCGACTTCAAGAACGCCCAGTCGGCGACCCTGATCCTCGACCCGGCCACCGGCCAGCCCGCCGGCGCCACCACCCCGACCGGCCAGCCGACCGACGGCTCCTCCACCGCCGCCGGCACGCCGTCCACCGGCACGGGCGGCACCACGGCCGCGGGCACCTCCGCCGCGACCCCGACCGCCGGGGCCACGACGAGCGGCCCGGCCCTCGCCGCCACCGGCTCCTCCAACACCATGCCGATCGCGGCCGCCGCCGCGGCCCTCGTGGCGCTCGGCGCCGGCGCGGTGGTCTTCGCCCGCCGCAAGCGCGGTCGCCGCGCCTGATCCCCGCACCGTCCTGACACCGCCGGGCCCTCCCTGGGCCCGGCGGTGTCGTGCGTCCGGGGCCGGGTAGGGTCCCGGTCTCAGGCCCCGGCCCCTCGGTCCCCGGAACCGTCAGTCCCCGGAACCGTCAGACCCCGGCCGCCCGCAGCAGCACGCGGGCGGCCTCCTTCGCCTCGGCGGCGGGGGTGGCGTCACCGCGGATGGCGGCGGCGGTGATGGCGCCCTCGGCGAGGAGGGCCAGGTGGGCGGCGGTGGCGGGCGGCGCGCCGGCGGCCGCGGCGAGGCCGGCGAGGTAGGCGGCGAACTCGTCCTTGTGGTGCCGCGCGGCGGCGGCCACCACCGGTGCCGTGGCGCCCAGTTCGCCGAAGGCGTTGACGAACGCGCAGCCCCGGAAGGCGGGTTGGGCGAACCAGTCGGCCAACCAGTCGAAGACCGCCAGGACTTGCCCGCCCGGATCGGCGGTGGCCGCGGCCACCTGGGCGGCGAGCTCGTCGCGCCAGCGCTCGTCGCGGCGCAGCAGGTAGGCCTCGACCAGGTCCCCCTTGGACGGGAAGTACTGGTAGAGGCGGCGCAGGGTGACGCCGGAGGCGGTCCGCACGGCGTCCATGCCGACGGCCTGGATGCCCTGGCCGTAGAACAGTTCCTCGGCCGCGTCGAGGATGCCGGTGCGCGTGGCGTCGTGGTCCATCTGCCGTGCCCTTTGCGTGAGAACGTTGGTTCTCCTAGAGTAACCGAGGAGGCAAGAACGGTCGTTCTCGCCGCGCCGGAACCGCGCCCACGAGCGCCCCAGGAGGTCACGCATGTCCGCACAGCGCCCGCCCCTGCCCCCGTTCACCACGGAGACCGCCCACGAGAAGGTCCGCGCCGCCGAGGACGGCTGGAACACCCGCGACCCGCAGCGCGTCGCCCTCGCCTACACGCCCGGCAGCCGCTGGCGCAACCGCGCCGAGTTCGTCACCGGCCGCGAGGAGATCACCGCCTTCCTCACCCGCAAGTGGGCGCACGAGCACGAGTACCGCCTGATCAAGGAGCTGTGGGCGCACGACGGCCACCGCATCGCCGTCCGCTTCGCCTACGAGTGGCGCGACGACTCCGGCCAGTGGCACCGCTCGTACGGCAACGAGAACTGGGAGTTCGACGACGACGGCCTCATGGCCCACCGCCACGCCTCCATCAACGACCTGCCGATCGCCGCGGACGAGCGCCTGTTCCACTGGCCCCTCGGCCGCCGGCCCGACGGCCACCCGGGCCTGACCGACCTCGGCCTCTGACACCCCGACGGCCCGGGGGGGGGACGGCGGGACGGGGCCGTAGCCTGGGCGCATGGAGAAGATCGTCACGTACCTGGAGATGACCGACCCCGCCGAGCTGCGCCCGTCCCCGCCGGTCGCCGGGCTGGCCCTCACCCCCGCCGACGGCGCGTCACCCACGGCGCAGGCCGTCCAGGCGCGCGTCGGGGCGCCGCACGGCTGGCGCAGCACCGCCCGCACCGCCGAGGACTGGGCGGCCCACCTCGCCGAGCACCCGCGCCGCCAGTACTGGCTGCTCACCCACGACGGCGAGCCCGCCGGCGTCGCCAACCTGGAGCCGCACCCGGGCGGCGACGTCGAGGTCACCACCTTCGGCCTCGTCCCCGAGCACGTCGGCCGCGGCCTCGGCGGCTACGCGCTGACGCTCGCCCTGCGCCAGGCCTGGGCCACCGAGCCGCTCGGCGCGCAGAGCGTCCGCCGGGTCTGGCTGCACACCGACAGCAACGACCACCCGAACGCCCTGCGCAACTACGAGAAGCGCGGGCTGCGCCCGTACGAGGTCAGGACCGGGAGCGAGTGAACCGCAGGGCCCGGATCAGTCGAACAGGTCCGGGTCCGAGACGGTGATCTGGTCCCACAGCGGGCGGGCCTGGAACCAGCCGGCCAGCGAGCTGCCGATCTGCTCGCGGGTGCGCAGCGCGGTCTCGCGGTCGATCAGCCTGGGCGTGCCGGCGGCCATCGCGAGCAGCTGCGCCTGGCAGGAGCGCTCCATGGTGACGAACCACCAGACCGCCTCGGCGACGGACTGCCCGACCGTCAGCAGGCCGTGGTTCTGCAGGATGACGGCCTTGTGCGGGCCGAGGGCCGCGCCGATCCGCTTGCCCTCCTCCAGCTCGTTGACCACGCCCCGGTAGTCGCTGTAGACGGCGTGGTCCTCGAAGAAGGCGCAGGCGTCCTGGGTGATCGGGTCGAGCGGGATGCCGAGGCTGGAGAAGGCCTTGCCGTGCAGCGAGTGGGAGTGCGCGGCGGCGATCGCATCGGGCCGGGCGGCGTGCACCTGGGAGTGGATGACGAACGCGGCCTTGTTGACCGGGCGGCTGCCGTGCAGCAGGTTGCCCTCGTGGTCGACCAGGATCAGGTCGGAGGCCTTGATCTGGCCGAAGGCCATGCCGAACGGGTTGACCCAGAACCACTGCGGGTTCTCCGGGTCGCGCACGGTGATGTGGCCCGCGACGCCCTCGGAGAACCCGAACCGGCCGAACAGCCGGAAGCCGGCCGCGAGTTGCTCCTTGCGGTACTGGCGCTCGGCCTCGACGGAGTCGAAGGTCGGCGGCAGCGGGAAGGTGACGCCCTGCGGCATCGGGCCGACGACGGCGGCGAGGGAGTCGGGGAGCGGGGTGGTCATGGCGTCCTCCCGGAGTGGGGGTGCGAGTGCCTTCCTCCGGGATGATACGAGCATGTATCCGATACGTCGATGCATCGGATGCCTCGACTTACGGAGGCTCCCTCAGCCGGCCGCCTCCGTCACGGCGCCCAGGATCGTCCCGAGGAACCGGCGCTCCAGCTCGCCGGGCGGCAGCACGTCGGGCTCGACGTAGCTCTGCGCCAGGCCGCCCTCGCGGATCGCGATCAGCAGCCGGGCCAGCTCCTCGGCGTCCACGGTGAGGCGCAGGCCGACCCGCTCCAGCTGGGCGGTCAGGCCCCGGGCGAGCTCCGCCCGCAGCCGCGCGTCGTGCCGGGCGAGCACCCAGCCGGCCTGCGGGTCGCGGATCGCGAGGAGGGTGAACTCGGTGCTCACGAGGTACCAGTCCCGCTCGGCCGGGTCGATCCGGGCGATCCGCCCGGCGAACTCGGCGAGGGTGGACTCCCCGGCGGGCAGCGCGTCCGCCAGGTCGGCCAGGCGGTCGAGGATCTCCTGGCTGTGCTGGTCGAACAGGGCGAGGAAGAGCTCCTCCTTGCTGCCGAAGTTCGAGTAGAACGCGCCCCGGGTGTAGCCGGCCCGGGTGCAGACCTGCTCGATCGTCGCGGCCTGGAACCCGTGCTCGGCGAAGACCGCGAGCGCCGCCTCCAGCAGCGCGGCTCGGGTCACGGGGCGGCGCTTGGTGGTGCCCTTGGGCATCGGACCTCCGGGGGTGGATCGGATGCACGAGTGTATCGATCACGGTGCCGCCTCGGTCGGCGTCGCCCACGGTGCCCGACCCGGTCGGCCTCGCCCACCGTGCCCGACCCGGTCGACGTCGCCCGGCCCCGCCGAGGGCCGGTGCGGGAGGAGTCCCGCACCGGCCCGGGAGGGTCAGGCAGCGGTGCCGGTGGAGCGGCGGCGGCCGAGCAGGAGGCCCGCGGCCACGCCGAGGGCCCCCAGGACGACGCCCGCGATGCCGATCGCGCGGGCGGTGGAGTCGCTGGTGCTCGCCTTCGCCGCCACCGGAGCCGTCGGGGCGGCGGCCGGAGCCGGTGCGGCCGTGGCATCCCCGGCGGTCGTCGCGCTCGCCGCGCTCGCCGCGCTCGCCGCGGTCAGCTTGAGGACCGGCGCCGGGTTCTTCGGCTCGGGCTGCCCCTCCTGCGGCTCCTCGATCCAGCGGACGATGTTCCCGTCGCTGTACGTCTGGAGCGCCTTGAAGACGACCTTGTCCGTGCCCTCGGGCAGCGCGCCGAGGTCGACGGTGAAGTCCTGGTAGTGGCCGGGGGCGATCTGGCCGCCGGTCCAGACGATCTGCGACACCACGTCGGTGATGTCGCCGTCATCGGTGTGGATCGGCGTCGCGAGCTTGGTGGTCTGGATCCGGTCGGTCCAGCCCGCCACCGGCGCGACCAGGGCGGACGGGATCGGGTGGTCAACCGGGAAGTCGATCTCGACCTTCACCGTGCTGTTCTTGTCGTCCTCGTTCGGCACGCGGAACGCGAAGGTCTGGTCGGTCGCGTTCTTCGGCACGCTGGACGGCTGCACGGTGACGTGCGCGGACGCGGCGGTGGCGCCGGCCAGCACGGCCGTGGCGGCCAGGGCGGAGGCGGCGGCGAGGCGGATCGCGGAGGAGGCTCTCATGGGTGGTGTCTTCTCCAGGGAAGGCATGGGTGTGGTCAGGGGCCGGCGGACGGCCGCGACGGGACGGTCCCGTCAGGCGGCCGCGCCCAGCGGCGGACCGCGCCTGATCACCACGTGCCGGAGCGGCGCCGACCGCACCGGACCCCACCAGTCGTACGCCGGCACCCGACGCACGGCGCCCGCCCGCGACCGGCCGCCGAGCCCGTCGCCCAGGGCCTCGAACAGGGCCAGCACGCCGCGGAGTTGATCCGCGCAGGCCCGCACGGCGGCCGAGGCGGTGCCGGCCGCGAGCCGGACCAGCGACCAGACGGCCGCCTCGCCGCGCCGCAGCCACCAGCCGGCGGCGACGGTCGCGGCCAGGTGCGCCGCGAGCATGGCCGGACTGAGGCCGAGGAGCGTCGCGTGGCACCAGAAGGCGACGTGCGTCGCCGCGACGGCGGTGTGCGGGACCGCCCCGCCGCCGCCCGTCACGGCGTGGGCCATCGCCACGCCGGAGCGCCCGCCCATCCCAGGCATCCCAGGCATCCCAGGCATGCCGGGCATATCGGCCATGGTGTCCGCTTCGCCCCTCGCCGGGACCGCGCGCGAGGTCTGGGCAGCGTGGAAGAGGACGTGCAAGCCCCCTTGTGCGCCTGCCAGGCCCCCGATGATCGCCCGCGCCGAGCGTTCCCGTCGCGCGCCGAAAGCCGCCGCGGCGCCGGACAGCACCCACCCGAGGAACAGCGCGCCCGGCGGGACCGGGCTCCCGGAGGCGAAAACGTGCCCGGCCGCGGCCAGCACGACGCAGACCGTCGCGAAGGGCAGGGCCCTCAGTACGCGAAGGTCGAGCGCGGCGGCGCAAACCTGTGACGGCAGCGCCTCGGGTCGGGAGGCAGCCATGGCCGGGACATCATGCCACCCCCGACCGAGCGCCGGGCCGGTTCCCCCGAACCCCGCACATCACCGCGAGAACGTACGGGTTCCGGCGGCCTCCGCAGCGGGCCGCGGGCCCCGGCGGATGCGGCGGATGCGGTTGGCGTGCACCGTGGATACGTACAGCCCGCCCGAGCGGCGACCGTCCGTGCACCCGCGGATCCCCATCGGTCACCGGGCGTGCCGTCGACGATCGAAGGAGGCGCCATGCCCAGCAGGAGGATCCCCCGCAGAGGTCCGGTCCTGACCGCCGTCGCCCTCGCCGCCCTCCCGGCCATCGCGCTGGTCGCCCCCGGGCAGGCGGTGGCGTCCGCTCCCCCGCCGGCGGCGACGGCCGCCGCGGCACCGGTCGGGTTCGTGAACCTGCCGAGCAGCCCGCTGCCGGCCGACCGCACGCCGCACCGGATCACCGTGACCTACCGCAACCCCTCCTCCGCGGACCGCACCGTGGCCCCGCAGGTCCTCGTCGAGTCGCCCGACAAGGGCCCCTTCCTCGTCACGTCCGACGTCAGGCTCGAACTGCTCGGTTCCGACGGGCGGTGGCGGACCGTGCAGCTCGGGAGCCAGACCGGCACGCTGTTCACCGGCCTCACCACCGCGAAGATCGTCCTGCACGGCCACCACACGCTCACCGAGCACTACCGGCTCACGGTGCTCGCGCCCGCCCACGGCACGGTCGAGCCGCGGATCGCGCTGTACTCCTGAGCCCACGACGCCCGAGCCCACGACGCCTCAACCCACGACGCCCGAGCCCACAGCGCCTGAGCCCACGCCCGCACGGTCAGGCGTGCTCCCTGAGAAAGGCCCCCGCGTGGGCCGCGGCCACCTCCGCGCTCACGTGGTGCACCCCGTCCTCCGCCGCGCCGAAGACACCGTCGGCCCCCGTCGCCGTCCAGCCCCAGCCGCCGCCCGGCGCCTGGACCAACCTCGCCGTCCCACCGAAGAGTTCGAGCGTGCCCGCCTCCTGCGCCGGACGCTGGACGGCGTCCGGCCACTTCTTCCGCGCGCCCTGCCGGGTGATGCCCCACACGGCACCGAGCTGCTCGTAACTCGCCCCGTACGAACCGGCGGTGCCGGCCGCCGTCGCCGTCAGCTGCTTCACCGCGCCGTCCACCACCTTCCAGGCGGCGAGGACGGACAGCGCCACCTCCGCCGGGTCCGCGTCCCACATGCGCTCCTGCGCGAGCCCGCTCTGCCGGGCGCGGATGGCCGCGGCCAGCGGGTCCAGGGCCTCGCAGAGAGCCTTGTCGAGTGCCGCCTGTTCCTCCCGGGTGATCTCAGGCATCATCATGTGACAACCATAGTTTACGAAGTCGGTTCGCGGTAACAAAAGTTACCGAGATGAGGGGGGGTTCGTTCATGGGTGTCGCCTTCGACCCGGAACTGCACGCCGCGCTGGCGGCCGTCGGCACGCCGGAGCCGCTCACGCCGGCCGGGATCGCGGCCTGGCAGGCCCGGGACGCCGCCTCCCGGCCCCGGCCGACGGCCGAACGGCTGCGGCACGGCGGCCGGTTCGAGGTCGCGGAGCTGCGGGCGCCGGTCGCGTGGGACGGCAGCGAGGTCCGGCTGGTGACGGCCCGGCCCGCCGGGCTCGACGGGCCGCTGCCCGTCCTGTACTACCTGCACGGCGGCGGGATGATCTCCGGCAACGCGTGGTCCGTCCTGCCCCGCCTGCTGCGCGAGACGGCCGAACCGCTCGGGCTCGCCGTCGTCTCCGTCGACTACCGGCTGGCACCCGGCGCGCGGTACCCGGCGGCCGTCGAGGACTGCTACGCCGGGCTCCTCCACACCACCGAACTCGCCGATGAGCTGGGCCTCGACGCGAAGCGCGTCGTCCTCGGCGGCAAGAGCGCGGGCGGCGGGCTCGCCGCGGCCCTCGCCCTGCTGACGCGCGACCGCGGCGGGCCGGCGCCGATCGGCCAGCTGCTCCTCAGCCCGATGCTCGACGACCGCGGCGACACGCACTCCAGCCACCAGCTGGCCGGCCGTGACACCTGGGACCGCACCTCCAACGCCACCGCCTGGCAGGCCGTGCTCGGCGAGCGGTACGGCTCCGCCGACCTGCCGCCCTACGCCGCCCCCGCCCGCGCGACCGACCTCGCCGGGCTGCCCCCGGCCTACGTCGAGGTCGGGTCGGCCGAGACCTTCCGGGACGAGGCCGTGGCCTACGCCGACGCGATCTGGCGGGCCGGCGGCGCGGCCGAACTCCACGTCTGGCCGGGGGCGTTCCACGGCTTCGACACCCTCGCGCCGCACGCGGCCCTCAGCCGGGACGCCCTCGACGCCCGCACCCGCTGGCTGCGGCGGATCCTCGGGCGGTGAACGCGGGCGGTGAACGCGGGCCGACCGGGTCCCGGGTCAGGGGTGGGCGCCGTCGCCGTACACGCCGCCGGCGGCGTCCGTCAGGCTTGCCATCAACTCCGCGTGCCAGAGGTTCATGTAGTCCAGCCGGCGCCACTGCGGATTGTGGTCCGGGTGGTCGCGGAAGCGGTCGGCCGTCCGGCACAGCCGCGCCCACCAGATCGACACGTCCTGGCGCAGCCGCTGGGTCTCGCCCGGCTCCTCCGTCCGCTCCTCCTCCAGGACGACCTCCCAGGCGACCAGGAGGTCCGCGAGCTGGATGCAGTCGGCCGAGGTGATCTGCTCCAGGCGCTCGGCGGCGAAATGGGCGTCGCTGCCGTCGGGCTGCGCGGCGACGATCTCGCGCAGTCTGGCGGCCAGGAACGTCCGCAGCGGGTCGATGTCCTCGACGTGCAGGTCGTCGGAGAACTCCAGCAGTTCGGCGGGCTTGCGGGCGGCGGTCATCGCGGTCTCCCCTCCCGGTCCGGACAGACGGGCGGACGTGGCGGGCCGTCACGCTCCGCCGCGTTCCGACAAGGACGATAGCGCGGAGTTCCCCGCCGGTGGGGCTGTTCCACGGCTGTGACACGTCGTCGACGCGGCGCGGACCTGCGGCTGCGAGGCTCCTACCTGTAAGCGAGCAACGCATGAGGGGGACCTGGAAGATGTCCGTTCGCACCGCAGTCCGCAACCGGTTCGGCACCGTCGCCGCGATAGCCCTGATGACCACCGCCGGTACCGTCCTGGTCTCCGCCTGCGGTCCCAACGACACGGGCAACGGCCCCGAGCCGACCGCCGCCCCCGGCACCGCCGCGCCGGGCAAGAGCGGCGGCGCGGGCGGTTCGACGGGCAGCACCGGCAGCACCGGCAGCACGGGCGGTTCCGGCGGGGCCAAGGAGGTCAACGGCACCAGCGCGGCCAACCACCTCACCATCAGCACGGGCACCCAGACCGTCGTGATGAACGGCACCACCGTCGACTTCGGCACCGTCGTCCGCGACCTCGCGTGGTCCCCCGACGGCAAGCACGCCGCGTTCGTCAACGGCAACGGCGACCTCGTCACCGCCAACCCGGACGGCAGCAACAAGGTCGTCCTCGCCAAGAACCCGGGCGGCGAGACCTGGTCCCACCCGAGCTGGCAGCACGCCGAGAAGAGCGACGCCGTCTCGGACAGCCCGGGGTTCCTGGAGCGCTTCGCCAACATCGTGTTCTCCTCGGCCAAGGGCGGCGTCCTGACCCTGGAGACGGTCCCCGTCAAGGGCGGCACCGCCCCCAAGGCGGTCACGCCCGCCATCTCCGACGGCGGCGGCCCCGGCGTCACGCAGCCGCCCGCGACCGGCAACACCTGGTCGAACGCCGGCGGCAAGCGCGGCGAGGTCGCGTACGCCAACACGCCCAACGGCGAGGTCTACATCTACGACGACTACATCCGGGCCAACACCCGCGACATGGGCAAGGGCTCGCAGCCGGCGCTCTCCCCCGACGGCGAGCAGGTCGTCTTCGTCCGGTCCGTGAACGGGCACGACCACCTGTTCTCGAAGAACACCGAGAACCAGGGCAAGGAGAAGGACCTCACCCCGTCCGCCACCACGGACTACACCGAGCCCGCGTGGTCCCCGGACGGGAAGACCATCGCCGTCCGCACCCCGGACGGGATCAGCACCCTCCCGGCCGACGGCTCGGCCGCCCCGGCCCCCGTCTCGACGTTCAAGGGCCTGCCGGCCTTCCGGCCGTGATCTCCCGCCTCAACCCCGAGAGCGGGGGCGGCCCCCCCGCGCCCCCCCCCGGCCCCGGGGCCCCCCCCGGCCCGGGGGGGGGGGGTCGGCCCCCCGCAGCGAGCGGGACCC
>NZ_JBHWGV010000075.1:30560-32353 GCF_042732955.1 Kitasatospora sp. NPDC059747
CGCGCTCCGCTCGGGGCCCGGCCGCCCTCCCGCCGGGCCCCCCCCCCCCCCCCCCCGCGCGGGCCCCCCCCCCGGGGGCCCCCCCTCGGCCAGGTGCTCCTCCGCGTTCTCGTGCGGGAGGTACTCGACCACGTCGAGGAAGCGGAACAGCACCCGGGACGCGGTGACGCCGTACTCGTAGTCCCCGTACCCGACCACCGCACCCGTACCACCGCGCACGGCGCCCCGGACGACGGCCGACGTCAGCCCGTCCGGGGCGCCGTCCGCCGTGGTGCGCCGACGGGCGTTGGGCCGGGCCAGGTACGGGCAGACCATCGAGGCGTACAGCATGCACGCCCGGTGTCCCGGCCCCTCCATCGTCGGCGCGAGGTTCCGGTACGGCCGCCCGTCCGCCAGTGCCTCGGCGATCGCCGCGCTCTCCGCAGCGCCGACCACCCGCCACACCGGCCCCTGCGGCATCAGCTCGTCGCACACCGAACACCGCCGCTCCAGCGCACAGTTCGCACTCCGCCCGTAGTCGGTCAGCGCGAACTGCGGCTCACCCCCCTCCCAGGGAGTGATCGCCGGCACGGGATACCCACGCACATCACGGGGCCGGCCCTCGACGGCCGGCGGCATCGGAACGGAATCGAAGCGCACGCGCCATGCTTACCACGGCCCTCACTTCACGGCGAAGCCCGGACGGTGACCGGGACGGGTCCGGCACCGCGTGGTGCCGGACCCCGTCGTCGGGCGGCGTGCGGGGTGGGTCAGTTCCAGATGCCGGAGACGTCGGTGCCGTTGGCCGCGTTGCCCGCGTGGGTGGTCAGGCCGGCCAGGTCCTCCAGGGTGCGCAGGACGTCGTAGTGGTTGTAGGTGGTGGCGGTGGTGCTGCCGGGGGCCACGTGGGCGCCGGAGACGACGGTGGGGATGCGGTTGCCGGCCAGGCGGTTGTCCTCGTCGAAGGTGACGAGGAGCAGGCTGTTGTGGCTCGCGGCCCAGGTGGCGTAGGCGCCGAGGTTGGTCTTGAGCCAGGTGTCGCCGGTCTTGACCGAGCAGTCGTGCATGTCGCTGCACAGGTTCGGCACCACGAAGGACACCTTCGGCAGGGTGGTGTAGTCGGTCGGGAACTGGCTGAAGGTCCGGGCCGAGTTCAGCGCGACGTTGCCGAAGCCGAACCACGGGTTGTGCTTCTGCGCGTAGTTGCCGCTGCTGCACACCGTGCTGCCCTGGGCGGGCAGGGACTCGTTGTAGCTGCCCCAGGTCTTCCCCGCGGCGGTGAGCTCGGAGGCGAGGTTCGGAGCCTGCAGGCCGCCGACGTTCACGCAGCTGTCGTCGGTGATGCCCTGCGTCGAGCCGGAGAACAGCGCGTAGTAGTTCGGCTGGCTCGGGTGCGTGATCGCGTACGACTGGGTGAGCGTCGCGCCGCCCTTGGCCAGGGAGTTGATGTACGGCGCACTGCTGCTGCCGATGACCTGGCTGTAGGCGTGGTTCTCCATGACGACCACGATCACGTGGTCGGGGGCGGGCAGCGCGGCGGCCTGCGCGGCGGGGGCGGTGGCGGCCCACAGGCCGGCGGAGGCGGCCACGAGGGCGGTCGCCGAGGCGACGGCGGTCGCGGTGCGGCGGGAACGCGGGCGGGTGCGCGGGCGGGTGCGCAGGCGGGGCTGGACGGGCTCAGGCATGACGAGTCCTCACGGGGGATGGGAACGGTCCGGTGGGAGGGGGCCCGGCGGGGCGGGGGGCCGGGGCGCCCCCCGGGGGGGTGGGGGGGGCGGGCGGGTCCGGGGGGGGGTTGGCCCCGGGGCGCGGGG
>NZ_JBHWGV010000075.1:32363-35407 GCF_042732955.1 Kitasatospora sp. NPDC059747
CTGGTGGCGCAGGCGCGCTGGGTGCGGCGCGGGGGGGGCGGCGGGCCCGCGGCGGGCCGCCCGGGCGCGGCCCCCCCCCTCCCGGGTGTTCTGCGTGGGGCAGGCGGTACCTGGTGCGGATTCCGCCGGATGCGGCGGTCGGGCGTGGCTGGTGCCGGGCGTGCCTGGTGCCGGACGTGCCTAGTAGGGCTGGCCGTTGGCGAAGTCGGTGGCGAAGGTCGACTCGATCGTGCTCAGCACGCCGGAGTCGGTGGTGATCAGACCGAGCTCGCGGTTGTTGTTCAGCGAGTTGTCGGAGAAGTTCTCCGAGCCGGCGAACACCTTGGCCGTCGACGTGCCGTAGTCGGCGACGATCGCCTTCGCGTGGATGTACAGGCCCGTGGTGGACGAGTACGTGACGATCCTGCCGCCGGCCGTCGTCACCTCGTCGAAGTAGCTGCCGTAGGAGTCGGGGTTCATGCCGACCACGCGCACGGTGACGCCGCGGCTCGCGGCGGCGGCGACGGCGTCCACCAGGGCCTGGTCACCGAACTCCAGCTCCTGGACGTCGAGGGAGGTCTGCGCGCCGTTGATCAGCGCGAGCAGGCGGTCCTGCGAGTCGGTGGGCGACCAGACCAGGTTGTCGCCGTCCGAGGGGGTGATCGAGGTCTTCGCGTAGTCCGCGGCGAAGACCTGCTCGATCGCGGCGACGTCGTTCGCGTCCGAGTCGAAGACGCCGTAGTCACGGCTGGACGAGTAGTAGGTGGCGTCCAGGTTGCCGGTCAGGATCAGGGACTTGGCGCCGTCCACGGTGACGGTCTTCTGGTGGGTGTAGACGTACGCCGAGGAGGAGTACGTCACGCCGACGCCCGCGGCCTTGAGCGCGGAGTACGCGGCGCCGTTGACCGAGGTGTGCTTGGCGTCCAGGATCACCCGCACCTTGACGCCCGCCTGCTTGCGGCCGATCAGGGCGTTCACCGCGGCGGTGTCGCGCAGCTCGTACATCGTCACGTCGACGGACTTGGTCGCCGAGTTGATGAAGTCGTCGACCAGGCTGTGGTTCTGGTCCGGGAACACCACGGCCGAGTAGGTGCCGGCCACGGCGTCGGCCTGGGCGGCGCCGGCCATCGGCACCACGGCGGCGGCGGACAGCAGGACGGCGCAGGCGCGGCGGGCGATGCGGGACAGGGGCATGCTGACTCCACGTCGGTGAGGTGGGGGCTGTGGGGACACACGGGCGTGCCGGAGGTGCGCACAGGCGTGCTGAAGGCGCGCACGGGCGTGCTCGACGTGCGCACGGGGGTGCTTGAGGTGTGCCGAACAAGCATGCGGCTCATCGGTTTACGCGGGTAGATCCCAGCAGGTAAAGCCTTGGCCGCCGTTCGGGAAACGGATTGTGGAGTCGATCGCGTTCACCGATCGCTCACATTGCGGCGATGGCCCCGGACGGAGATAGTGGATCTTCGAACCGCGCGGACCGACGCCGCGTCAGCCGAACGAGAAACCGAGGAACATGGCGAAGATCAGGCTCCTGCGTCCCCTGGCCGTGGCCGCCGCCGGTGTCGTCCTGATGGCGACCGGCGCCACCCACGCCGCCGCCGACCAGGGCACCCCGAGCGCGCCCGCACCCGACACCGCCGCGGTGCTCGCCGCCCTGCAGACCACGATGAAGGCCGGCGCGCCCGGCGCCTTCGCCGTCGTCCACGACCACGACGACCCGTCGCTCGACCAGACGCTGACGGTCGGCAAGGCCGATCTCGACGGCACCCCGATGAAGGCCGACTGGCGCTTCCGGGTCGGCAGCAACAGCAAGATGTTCGCGTCCGTCCTGGTCATGCAGCTCGCCGAGCAGGGCCTCATCGACCTCGACAAGCCCCTGCGCGACTACCTCCCGGCCGGCACCCTGCCCGACGGCTGGACCATGACGGGCCGCCAGGTCATGGAGCACCGCGCCGGGATCTACGACCACACCAACGACCTCCTCGAACAGTCCGGCGAGGAGACCACCGCCGCGTTCGAGGCCCGCATCCGCACCAACGTCTACGCCCCGCGCGACCTCGTCGCGATGTCCGTCAAGCACGGCGTCCAGTACGCGCCGGGCACCAAGTACTCGTACTCCAACACCGACTTCGTGCTCATGGGCCTCGCCGTCGAGAACCTCACCGGCCGCCCCTACGCCGACGTCCTCCAGGAGCGCATCCTCGACCCGCTGGAGCTGCGCGACACCTCCTTCGTCGTCCCGGACCCGAAGATCCGCGGCGCCCACGTCACCGGCTACCTCACCAACGACGACCGCACCAAGCCGCTGCTCGACTCCACCGAGCAGACCGGCTCCTGGGTCTGGGCCGCGGGCGCGGTCACCTCCTCCGCCCGGGACCTCGACACCTTCCTCACCGCCCTCATGGCCGGCAGCTCCGGCGGACTCGTCTCCGACGACTCGCTCAAGCAGATGGAGGCCGCGATCCCGACCCCGACCGCGAAGATCTCCTACGGCCTCGGACTGCGCCGCATCTCGCTCAGCTGCGGCGACGTGTACGGGCACGGCGGGATCGTCCAGGGCTACCAGACCCAGTCGTTCACCACGCCGGACGGCCACCGCACGGTCGTCGTGTTCGCCAACGCCTCCAACAACGGCTCGGTGACGCAGGGCCTGATGGGCGCGCTGGAGCCGGCGTTCTGCGGGAAGAAGCCGGCCGCCGCCGCACCGCGGGCCAACGTCCGCTCGGCGGTGCCGAACGGCGCCGCCGTCCGGGACTACACCATTCCGGCGGTCGAGGACAGCCGGATCTGAGGCCGGCCGTGCGCTGACGGGCGCGGCGCCTCAGCCCAAGCCGGTCGGTGACGGGCTCCGCGCCTCAGCCCCCGGCGGCCGCCGTGCCCGTCCGGCGGCGACCCTGGCGGCCGTCCGCGCTGAGGTCCGTGAGCGCCTCGGTGAGGAGTTCGCGGGCCTCGTCGGCACGGCCCTGCTCGATCAGGGCCGGGCCGAGGTCGGGCACCCCCGGGGTCTAGGAGTCCCGGCGGCCGATAGCCCCGGAGTGGGGGGGCCCCAGGGCGTAGGCCATAGC
>NZ_JBHWGV010000075.1:35417-47070 GCF_042732955.1 Kitasatospora sp. NPDC059747
CCCCCCCCCGCGCGCGCGCGCCCCCGCGCGCCCGCTCGCCCGGCGCTGGGGGGGCGCGTGTGGGGCGCGGGGGGGCCGGCGCCCGCGCCCGCACCCCCCCTCCCGCCGCCCGCCCCGAGCTCGGTCAGCGTCTTCGTCATGCTGTCCGGGCGGCCGATCGCCTCGTAGTGGGTGAGCGCCTGGCGGTAGGCCTTCTCGGCGGCCGGCCACTGCTTCAGCGCCGCGCGGTCGAGGCCCAGTTCGTACGCCGTCATCGCCGACAGGAAGTGCATCAGCGGCGACTCCCAGCGCTCCACCAGTTCCAGCGCGCCCGCCAGCGCCAGCCGGCGGGACTCCACCGCCTCCTCCGCGCGGCCCGACTCGCGCAGGCAGGTGGCGGCGCCGCGCAGCGTGACCAGCCGTCCGATCCGGGCCGCCCGGTTGTCCACGGACGCGAAGGCCTCGGCCGCCCGGTGGTAGCTGTCGGTGGCCTCCTGGTGCCGGTGCAGCCTGCGCAGGCCGCTGCCGAGGTAGGTCAGCGCCCAGCCCTCCTGCTCGCGGTCGCCGAGCTCACGGGCCAGCTCCAGGCCCTCGCCGGCCAGTTCGACGCCGCGCTGGTAGCGGTGCAGGCAGGTGACGTTCGTCCAGGCCAGGTAGTTCACGTGGACGGTCTCGGCGTGCCGGTCGCCGAGGGCGCGCGCGGAGTCGACGGACAGCTGGAAGACCTCGCCCCAGATGTCCCAGCTCAGCAGCCGGTCCGAGAACCAGTGCATCGCCTCGGCGGTGTCCACCACCGCACGGTGCCGGCCCGCCCCGGCCGCCCGGTACATGGCCGCCAGCCACTCCGGGGACTCCTCCTCGAGCCAGCGCGTCGCGTCCGCGGTCGTCACCGGCGCCGTCGCCGGATCGGGATCGCCGAGCGCCTCCTCGCCGGTGCTGTCCGGGACGAACCGCAGGCCCGCCGCCGAGGCGCGCGCCAGCAGCAGCCCGGCCGCGGCCAGTTCGGCGGCCCGTACCTCTTCGGGGCTCTCGTCGGTCGTCAGCCGCTCCCCCGCGTAGAGCCGGACGAGGTCGTGCAGGCGGTACCGCTCCGGGGTGGCGAGCTGGACCAGCCCGGCGTCCGTCAGCTCCTCCAGACAGCGCTCGGTGCGCACCGCGGACAGCCCGGCGTACATCGCGGCGACCGGCGCGGTGAAGTCCGGTCCTGCGGTCAACGCGCAGCGGCGCAGCACCAGTTGGGCCTCGGCCGGCAGCCGGCGGTAGGACAGGGCGAAGGCCGGGCGGACGGCGAGGTCCCCCGTCTCCAGCAGGTCCAGCCGGTTCTCCTCCGCGGCGAGCTGCCGCACCAGGCGGCTCACCGGCAGCTGCTCGCGCGCCACCAGGCGCTGGCCGGCGATCCGCAGGGCGAGCGGCAGGTAGCCGCACAGGCGGGCGAGTTCGGCCACCGCGTCCGGTTCGGCGGCGATCCGCTCCCGGCCGGCGATCCGGGCGAGCAGCGCGGCCGCCTCGGTGGGCGCGAGGGCATCCAGGCGCAGGCGGTGCACCGACTCCAGGCCGGGCAGGGCGTTGCGGCTGGTGACGATCGTCACGGCCGGGCCCGAGCCGGGCAGCAGCGGGCGGACCTGTGCCTCGTCGGCGGCGTTGTCCAGGACGAGGACGAGCCGGCGCTCGCGCACCAGGGCCCGGAACAGTCCGGCCCGCTCCTCCGTGCCGGCCGGGACGGCGCCGTCCTCGACGCCCAGCGCGCGCAGGACCTGGCCGAGCGCGTCGCGGGCGGGCAGCGGGGTGGGAGCCATGCCGGCGAGGTCGAGCGAGAGCTGGCCGTCGGGGAACCGGTCGGCCAGGGCGTGGGCGGCGTGCAGGGCGAAGGCGGTCTTGCCCAGGCCCGGCTGGCCGCTGACCAGGAGCACCCGGGGGTGGGCCGGGTCGTCCTCCCGGACCAGCTCGTCCAGGCGGGCGAGGACGTCCTCGCGGGCGGTGAAGTCGGCGATGTCCCGGGGGAGCGCGAGGGCGCCGGGCAGCATGGGGACGGCAGGGACGGCGGGGGTGGCCGGGGCAACTGGCGCGGCGGGGGCGTTCTCGGGGGTCGCTGACCCCTGATCGGCCGCGGCGGCTTTCGGCGCCCTGGGGCCGGCCTGCGCGGGGACGGTCGCGCGGGTGCCGCGTGGGCGTCCCGACTGGGCGGCCCGCTCCAGAGTCAGCGTGTCCGCCGCGTCAAGGCCCAGCGTCGAGGCCAGGGCCCGCACGGTGCGGCGCTGCGGCCCGCGCGTACGGCCGCGTTCCATGTCGCCGAGGGCCCGCAGGCTCACGCCGGAACGTTCCGCCAGTTCCTCCTGCGTCAGCCCCGCCCGCACCCGGTACCCGGCCAGCAGTCCGGAGAACTCCACGCCCCCGGCGACCGCGTCGCCCATCGACCCCACCCCTGACCCTGCCGGTACTTCTGCCACTGTTTGTGCCTCAACCACTACACGCAGGCAGAAGTATGCACGGTTTCACGCGGGCCCGGTGCCACGGCACTGCTGGTCAGTGCGTGTGCCAAGGGCCGCGGCGGCCGGACGGGCCAACGGGCGACCGGCCGGGCGGGCACGCGGCGCCGGTGGCAGAACTGCCGGTAGTTCTGCCTGTTCGCACACGGGCGGAACTGTGGAGGGGCGGAATTGGGATGGGCGGAACCGGGCGGAGAGGGCGGAACCGGGGACGTGTGCCGGCCCGGGTCGGGCGGCGGAGGCTCAGACGGCGCCCGACAGGAGCGAGTCCGCGCGGCGGCGGGCGGCGGCCGCGTCGCCGGTGCGGCCCACCGTTCCCAGCAGGTCGGCGAGCAGCGCGTGGGAGTCGGCCTGGAGCACGGTGTCGGCGAGTGTCCGGCCGAGGACGACGGCCAGTTCGGCGCAGTCGAGGGCCGGTCCGACGCGGCCCAGGGCGTGCAGGGCGCGGGCCCGTCCGTGGGTGGCGCGGACGGCGTCGGCGGTGTGGGCGGCGGCCAGCCGGACGGCCTCGTCGGCGTGGGCGAGGGCCTGGGCCGGGGAGCCGGCGAGGACGAGGGCGTCGGCCAGGTCGACGAGGGCGGCGGCGAGGAGGTGCGCGGCCTCGGGGGTGCGGGCGGCCGCGACGACGTCGGTGAACAGCGGGACGGCCCGGTCGTGCCGTCCGGCCCGGCCGAGCGCACGGGCGACACGGGCCCGGGAGCGCAGGCGCAGGAGCGGGTCCCCGGTGGTGGTGACGGCCCGGTCGAGGTGTTCGCCCGCGGTGCGGTGGGCGCCGCGGTCGACGAGGAGGACGGCGAGGTCGGTGGAGAGCCGGGCCACGGCCTCCGGGTCGCCGGCCGAACGGGCCGCGCGCAGACCGGCCTCCGTCGTGGCGCGCCAACGGGCGCGGTCGTGCTCGACGCCTTCTCCGTACTCTCCGCCTCCGCCGCCTGCGCCGCCTGCGCCGCCCAGGAAGCCGTGGCCGGTGTACCCGCGACCGGCGTGCCCGTGGGCGGTGCGCCCTTGGGGGGCGTGCCCGCGACCGGCGTGCCCGTGGGGGGCGTGCCCGTGGGCAGCGCGTTCGTAGAACGTGGCGGCGCGGTGGGCGAGCTGCCAGGCCCCGGCGGTACGGCCGTGCTGTTCGGCGCAGAGCACGACCGCGCGGATGGCGCTCTCCTCCCGCCGGAACCAGGCCGCGCCCTCCCCGCCCTCGGCGGACCTCGCCCCGGTCGCGTCGAGGTAGTGGTCGATCAACCGGTCGAGCGCGGCGAGCCGTTCGTCGCACCCGAGGTCGGCGGCCTGCCGCGCGGCGTAGCGGCCGACCAGCGCGCGCCGGGCGTAGCGGCCGGGGGCCTGCTCCTCCAGGAGGTGCACGGCGTCGAGGCGGGCCAGGTGGGCGCGGGCCTCCGCGGCGGGCAGGTCGCCGAGGGCGGCGGCGGTGGCGGTGCCGATCTCGCTGCCGGGGTGGAGCCCGAGGAGCGCGAACAGCCGGGCGGTGGCCGGGTCGAGCGCGCGGCGGGTCCGGTCGAGGGCGGCGGCGATGCCGAGCGGGCCGCGACCGGTGCCGGTGAGGGTGGCCAGGGCGGCCTGGTCGTCGGCGAGTTCGGCGGCGAGGTCGTCCAGGCCCCAGCCGGGGCGGGCAGCCAGCCGGGCGGCGGCGAGGCGCAGGGCGAGCGGCAGGCGGTCGCAGCGCTCGGCGAGTTCGGCGGCGGCCGCGGGTTCGGCGGCGAGCCGGGCGGGGTCGAGGGTGCGGGCCAGCAGGGCGGCCGCGTCGTCGGGGGTGAGCGCGCCGACCGGCAGGGGGACGGCGCCCTCGCGGACGAGCAGGTCGCGCAGGCGGTGCCGGCTGGTGACGACGGTGACGGGCGCGGCGTCGGACGGCTCGGCGGGCGGGGCCGGCAGGAGGGGAGCCACCTGCTCCGCGGAGCGGGCGTCGTCGAGGACCACCAGCACCCGACGGCCCGTCAGCAGCGCCCGGTAGCGCTGGACGCGTGCGCCGAGCCCGGCGGGTACGGCCGACTCGCCGAGCGCGGTGAGGAACTCGCCGAGCACGTCGGCCGGGTCCCGGGGCCCGGCCTCGCCGAAGCCGTCCAGGTCGGCGTGGAGGACGCCCTCGGGAAACCGCTCGGCGGCCCGGTTGGCCCAGTGCTGCACGAGGGCCGTCTTGCCGGCCCCGGCCGGGCCGGTGACCAGGACGGGCCGTCCGGCGCGGGCGGGCGCGAGGGCCTCGTCCAGCCGGCGCAGGTCGTCCGACCGGCCGACGAACCGGCGGTCGGCGGGCGGGAGTTGGGACGGTACGGCCTTCGGGCGGGGCGCGGCCACGGTGGCGGCGGGGCGGGTCAGGCGCTCGCCCGCGCGGCGCAGCTCGGGGCCCGGCGGGCCGTCGAGGCGGGCGACCAGCCGCCCGTACCAGGCCGCGGCCTCGTCGCGCCGACCGGCCTGGTCGAGGCAGGTGACGAGCCGGGCGGCCGGGCCCTGCCGGGCGGGGTGCGCCGTCACGGCCTCGGTGAGCTCGGCGACGAGCTCGCCGCCGCGGCCCTGCCGGCACAGGCCGTCGGCGAGCCGGTCGAGGGCGCGCAGGCGCAGGTCGGTGACGTACGGGGAGGTCCGGTCGCGCAGCAGGGCCGAGCCGCAGTCGGTGAGGGCCGGGCCCTGGAACAGGTCGAGGGCGGCGCGCAGCAGCGGGAGCGCCGGGTCGGCGGACGGGCCGTCGGGGGACGGGCCGTCGGCGGCTCGCTCGTCGTCCAGGACGTGCGGGTGGTACGGCGCTTGCGGGTGGTACGGGCCGAACGAGCCGTGCCGGCCGTCCGGGTGCAGGACTCCGGCGCGTTCGCAGAGGCCGGCGAAGCGCACCAGGTCCACCCGGTCGGGCTCCCCGGTGAGCACGTAGCCGGCGTCGCGGGTGCCGAGCGCGAGGTGCCCGCCGCCGTGGTCCGCCGTGGGCTCCTCGCCCAACGCCTGGCGCAGCACGGCGACATGGCCCTGCAGCGCGGCCCGGGCGGTGGGCGGCGCGGCGCCGTCCCAGACCAGTTCGATCAGTTCCTCGGTGGCCACGACCCGGTTCAGCCGGACGGCGAGCGCGCTGAGCAGGGCGCGCCGCTTGGGCGCCGAGGGCGTGACGAGCGTCCCGTCGTCGCGCCGGACGGCGACCGGTCCGAGCAGGTCGATGCGCATGCGGCCCCTCGTCTGGCTGATCGGCTCGTTCGCCGGCGGGTGGATCGTCTGCGGGTGGATCGAGTCGTCCGAGGATAGGCCCGATCGCCCGGCCTGCGCACCGGTGCGGGTTCCGCCGATTCATGCCATCATGATCGCTTCTCGCCCGGTTCGGCCTTGATCCGTTCGGTTCCATTCGGTTCCGTTCGATCACCCGCCGGGACCGGACGAATTCGGGCAGTACACTGCTCCACCCCGGGACCGACCGGCCCGGGAGTCGTGGGGCGAGGTGGGGCGGCGCGTGGGGATTCGACTCCTCGGTCCGGTGGAGCTGGGGACCGGGGGCGGCGGGTTCGTCGCGGTCCAGGGCGCGCAGCGGCGGGCCGTGCTCGCGCTGCTCGCACTGCACCTCGGGCGGGTCGTCGGCGTGGACGCCTTCTGCGAACTCCTGTGGGACGACTGGCCGCCGGCCAGCGCGCGGGCGGCGCTCCAGGGCCACGTCGCCGCGCTGCGCAAGCTGCTCGCCGCCGGGCCCTTCGTGCTGCACACCCGTGCGCCCGGCTACCTGCTGACCGGGCCGGCCGGCCTCGTGGACGCCCTGCGCTTCGACGAGTTGGTGGCCCGCGCGGGCGCGCTGGCGGAAGCGGCCGACGGCGCGGCCCTCACCACGGGCGGCGCCGCGCTCGCCGAGGCGATCGCACTGCTGGAGCAGGCGCTGCGGCTGTGGCGCGGTCCGGCGCTCGCCGACCTGCCGGACACGGCACTGCGCGGCACGGTCGCGGGCCGGCTGGAGCAGGCGCGGACCGCGGCCCTCGTCTCCTGGGCGGCGCTGCGGCTGCGCCAGGGCACCGGCGCCGCGGCCGTGCCGTCGCTGGAGCAGAACGTGCGCACGAACGGGCTGCGCGAGGAGGTGGCGGCGCTCCTGGTGCGCTGCCTCCACCAGGCCGGACGGTCCGCCGACGCGCTGCGGGCCTACCACGAGGCGCGGACCCGGCTCGACGGCGAACTCGGCATCCGGCCCGGCCCCGCGCTCCAGGCGGCACTCGCCGAGGTCCTGGCCGAGGACGACGCCGCCGAGGCCGGCCGGCCGGTGGACGAACCGCCGGCTTCCGCTTCGACCACCGATGACGGCACCCCCGTGCCCCGCCGACTCCCCCGCCGCCCGCTCGACTTCGTCGCCCGCGAACCCGAACTGCGCTGGCTGGACCGCGAATGCGGCCCCGACCGCACCGGCGACGGCCTCGCCCTCGTCGTCGGCCCGGCGGGCGCCGGCAAGAGCGCGCTGGTCCTCACCTGGGCGCACACCGCCGCCGACGGCTACCCCGACGGCCAGCTGCACGCCGACCTGCGCGGTCTCGACCCGGCCGGACCGGCCGACCCCGGCGAGACGCTCGGCGCTTTCCTGCGCGCGCTGGGCGTCGACGAACCCGCCCTCCCCGCCGACCGGGCCGGGCGCGCCGCGCTCTACCGCACCCTGACCCGGGACAAGCGCCTGCTCGTCGTCCTCGACGACGCGGCCGACGCCGACCAGGTCGCCGACCTCCTCCCGCACGGCCCCGGCTGCGCCGCCGTCGTCACCGGCCGAAACCCCCTGGAGGGCCTGGTCGCCGCCGAGGGGGCGGCCCTGCTGCGCCTGGCCCCGCTGCCCGGGTCCGACGCGCTGCGCCTGCTGGAACAGGTGCTGACGCCCAGTCGCCTGCGGGCCGAACCGGAGGCCGCCGCCCGGCTCGCCGCGCTCTGCGACCACCTGCCGCTCGCCCTGCGGATCGCCTCCGCCCGGCTGGCCGCCCGACCGGACTGGACGATCGCCGCACTCGTCGCCGACCTCGCGGACGAGCCCACCCGGCTGGCCGTCCTGGAGGGAGACGGCACGCTCGGCGTCTCCGGCGAACTGCTCCGCACCCACCGTCGGCTGTCACCGGACGCGGCCGAGTTGCTGGCCGTCCTGGCCGCCCACCCGTCCCCCGAGGTGGACGTCCTCGCGAGCGCGGCCCTGCTCGGCGCCGACCCGGCCACCGCCCGCCGGGCGCTCGGCGAACTCACCGCCCACCACCTGCTGACCGGCACCCCGCACGGGCGGTACGGCCGGTCCGGCCTCGTGCGGCTGTTCAGCGCGCACCTGCTCGGGCGACGGCCGGAGGCGGACCGACAGCTCGCCGCGGAACGGCTGCTGGAGTACTACCTGGAGGCCTCCCGCGCCTGCGCCGAGCACCTGGAGCCCGGCCAGGAGACGTACGGCGGGAGCGTCCACCACCCGCCGGCCCTGCCCGCGCCCGCCGGGCCCCGGGCCGCGATCGACTGGTTCCGGGCCGAGGAGCCGACCGTCCGCGCGCTGGTCGCCTCCGCCGGCCGCACCGACCCGGCGCGCGCCTGGCGGCTGGCCGCCGCCAGCGAACCGCAGTACTACGCCGCCGGGCTCTTCACCGAGTGGCTGAGCTGCATGACGGCGGGCCGGGAGGCCGCCGAGCGGTGCGGCGACCGGGTGGGCACCGCACGGTCCGGCGTCGCGCAGGCGAGCGCCCTGCTCGGCCTGCGCCGCTACCAGGAGGCGGTCGACCGCGGCCGCAGGGCCCTCGCCGACACCCGCCCCGAGGACGGCGCCGTCCACCTGCGGGCGCTCAACGCCCTCGCGGTGTCCAGCGCCCTCGTCGGCCGCGCGGACGAGGCCACCGCGCTCGGCGCCGCCGCGCTCGCCCACGCGACCGGCAGCGGCGAACCCCACCGCCTGTCCGCCACCCTCGCCCACGGCTCCCAGGTCAGCCTGCTGGTCGGCGACCGGGAGGGCGCCCTCCGGCAGGCCCGCGAGGCCCGCAACCTGCTGCCCGGATCGACGGTGACGATCTGCCACCTCTGGTCGATGCTCACCGAGGCCCACGCCCTCCAGCCGGTCGCCGACGAGGAGGCCTGCGAGATCGCCTGGCGCCGCGCGCTCGCCGCCTGCGAGGAGGCCGGGCTGCTGCACCTGCTCGCCCTCGCGGAGCAGTCCTACGCCGCCTTCCTCGCCGGCCGCGGCCGGTCGCCGGAGGCCGTCGAGCGGCTCCGGGTGGCGCTCGACCGCTACCGGGCGGACGGCCGGCTCCCGTCGTCCATGGGCGGTTTCGTCAGTGCGATCGAGGAACAGCTGGACGCGCTGACGCACCGCCGTTCCTGACGCATCGTCAGTTCAGGACCGTCAGTTCAGCGCGGCCTTGGCGACGCGCCCGCGGTCGACCGCCTTCGGGGCGTACCCGTGCTCGGCCGCGAGGACCGGGCGCATCGCGCGGATCGCGTAGAAGTTGCGGGACTTGACCGTCCCCGGCGGCACCCCGAGCTTCGCCGCCGCCTCCACCACCGACCGGTCCTTGAGGTGCAGTTCGACCAGCACCTCGCGGTGGTGCTTCTGCACCCGTCGCAGCGCAAGGGCGATGTCCCGGGAGGCCACCACCCGCTCGTACGGGTCCTCGGCGACCGGCCGGTCGTCCACCGACTCGCCGAGCGCCTCGGGCGCCCGGGAGGCCGCCATCCGGTAGTGGTCGATGGCGATCCGCCGGGCCACCGTGAACAGCCACGGGCGGCTGTGCTCGGGCCCGGCCTTCAGCGCCTCCGGGTTCTGCCAGGCACGCAGCAGGGTCTCCTGGAGGATGTCCTCGGCCTTGCCGCGGTCGCCGCGCGTGGTGCGCAGCAGGACGTTCAGCAGGTAGCCGCCGTGCAGCCGGTGGATCTCGGCGAGGTCCTGGGGGTCGAGGGTCGGTCGGCCCGCCCCCTTCGCGGTGGTCTCCGTGGCGGGCTGCACGGTGGCCTCCGCGGCGGGAGCGGGCCGGGCGGCGGACTCTGCGGGCTGCTGGACGCCGGGGGCGTTCGGGGCGACAGGCTGCTGGGACACGCACTACCTCACAGAGCGGTCGGGGTCAGGGGACAGTCCGACCGGATCCCCCCGGCGGCTGTGACCACAGGCTGTCAACGGCCGCCAAGGATGCGCCAACTCCGCGCCAACGTCGGCCCCCGTCCCCTTCCCCCACGAGGGCGGTCCGCCCTCAGGCCGCGTCCCGCTCCTCGTTGAGCGCCCGGACCAGGTCCTGCACGCCGTCCTCGCCGCGGTGCTCGATCAGCACGGCGACCCACGTGGTGAACCGCTCCCGCTCCTCGGCCGACCAGCCCGGCGCCGAAGGGTGCTCGTCCACGACCATCGCCGCCGCGAGCTCCAACAGCCCCGGCGACGACACCGGCCGCCAACGCCCCGACGGCAGCCCGTTCAGCGCCACCCGCCGGGCGACGGCGATCACGTCCTCCGCCGCGCCCGGCGGCACCGCCAGCGCCGGCGGCCCCGGCACGGCCCGCGCGCCCTCGGCCAGCAGTGCGGCGATCAGTTCACGCGGTTCCGCGCGCTCGGTTCCCATGTTTCGTCGTCCTCCCCCGTCCCGCGTCCGGGACTCGCTCCGTCGTTCCTTCGGGGCCGCCCGGAACCGGCCGGACGTGCCCCGGAGACGGTACCGACTGGTAGCCCGGTCCGGTCGGGGGTTTGCGGACAGCGGAACCCGCCCGGCCGGGCCTGGTCGCCGCCCGGCCGGCGGCTGGGCTCCGCGTCCTAGAAGGTGGTCCAGTCGTCGGCGTCCGGGGTGCCGAGCGTGCGGATCCGCTCGCCGTCGCGGTCGTCGAAGGTGTCCTTGGCGATCGTGAACGACCTGCCGTCGGGCCGCAGGCCGTACAGCACGACCTGCTCCTTGCCGATGCCGGTCAGCGACAGCCGCTCGCACTGGTGCGGTGCGACGACGTGCGTCGAGAAGCCGCCCCGCTTCGGGAACACCGCGTACGACGGGTAGGTGCCGCCCGAGCACAGGACGAAGTTGTCGCCCGGCTGGGCCGGGATGCCCGGAGTGACGGGGACGCCCGGCTGGGCCGGAATCCTCGGCACCGCGGGGACGGTGGCCGCCTGCGCGGCGGTGACTCCGGTGAGGCCGACCAGGCCGGCGGCCGCGAACAGCAGGCCGGCGGCACGGGTGGTGGTGCGCATGGGGTTCCTCCAAGCGTGGTCGGGACGCACGGTGCGCCCTGACCAGCTCAACGGGCCTCCCACTGAACGGGGTTCAGTACCGGACCGGCGGGCACGGCCCGCACGCCCGGAGGAACCCGTTGCCGTACCCGCCGCGCACCCGCCGCGCACCGGCCGCTGAACCCGCCGCGCACCGGCCGCCGTAGTTCCGGCTGGGCGGGCCGGCCCGGGGCGGGCGGAGGGGCGGCCCCTGCGGCGCACCGACGAACCGGGAGGGACACCCGATGGCCTACTCCGACGGCACACATCCGGGCTTCCAAATCCCTTGGACCGAGCTGCTGTCGGGCCCTGGAGCGGACGCCTGCCCGGACTACACTCCGGCCGAGTGGCCGGAGCCGGTACAGGTGCAGGTGCAGCTGCCGGTGCCGGAGCCGGCACCCGTCCCGATACACCGCCCTCCGGCCGCCCCCGCGCCCCGACCGCACGTTCGCCGAACACTGTTCCGCGAGTCGGCCGACCCCCGGCAGCAGATCGAGCGGGTCCGCGCCCCGCTGCTCGCCTGCCACCGCGTCGCGTTCCTCGGCACGCCCGCCGCCCCCGGCGACGCCTCCGCCGGACTCCCGGTCGCGCTCGGCGCCCAGCTGGCCGAGCACCGGTGCCACCAGGTGGCCGTCCTCGACCTCGCGCCGCCCCGGCCGGACGCCGCCGCGCCGACACCACCGCACGCGCTCAGCGCCCTGCTCACCGCCGCTCCCCTGCCGGACGCGTTCCGGCACGTGGGCGGCCGGCTGGCACTGCTGACGGCCCGCCCGGAGCACCCGTACGCCGACCACCGGCAGTCCCTCGCCGACCTCGGCACCCACTACCCCCTCGTGCTCGCCGACGCCACCGGCGCCGGCGACGATGCCCGGCAGGCGGCAATGGCGGCGGCCGACCAGGTGGTGATCCGCGCCGACGCCTCCGTCGCCGGGGCCCGCACCGCCTCCGCCCAGCTGGACCGGCTCGCCGCCGAGGGCCGCGGCGACCTGGCCCGGGGCGCGGTCGTGGCCTTCACCCCGGCGCCGGTCGGGGCTCCGAGCCCCGACCG
>NZ_JBHWGV010000076.1:0-20730 GCF_042732955.1 Kitasatospora sp. NPDC059747
CTAGATTACTTCACCGTGTGTACCACCGTGCGGCCCACCCACCCCCCAACGGGTGGGGGCCCCCCCCCCCCCCCGCCCCCCGCCCGAACTTGCGGTCAGTCCCGCTGCCTACCGCTCACCGTCACTTCTTATGAGAGCGCCGGCCTATCTCGTCGCGGGCGATGCCACGCAACACGGCGTAGCTTCTGTCCTCGTTCTCCGGAGAAATTCCGATCAGCCGATTGTGCTGCATGTGCAGGATTCCCCGGAGCGCGTGGTCGCGGCGCCCGGCCGGCAAACCGGAGAGGACGACGTCGCCGTACGTCCTCGCGGCGCTCTGGGACCACGTCTCGTGCACGGCGGGCGATCCGATGAGGTCGGTGAAATGCTCAAGTGCCCGGCCAGGCTTGATCCACGTGTGCGCGAGTTTGCTCACGCTTCGGAAATACCTGCGGTGTTCCTCGCTGTTCGGGTAGGCATCATTGGCCCACTGGCACCAGTCCCAGTCCCCGAGAGACTCAAGCGCGATCGCATAGTTCGCTGCCGCCAACACCTCGTCCGGGAGTTCGATTCGCCGGGCCGCTCGCGCGCTGATTTGGTAGACGCTGGCACTGCTGTCGAGGGCAAACAGGTCCTCGGCCTGGCGAATGGCCGACGGGCCGCCGTAGCGTTGTGTCTCCGGGATGTATTGATCAAGTACCCACGTGCCGATCAGGTGCTCTTCCTGAAGGCGTGACAGGAAGGAGTGAAGGGCCGGCAGCACATGCCCTGTCAGGCTTCGTGGGTCGCCGTGCAGGCGCAGTCGCAGGTGCGGGTTCGGGTCGCGGTAGCGAATGTAGAACCAGCGGTCGATGTGCTCGGCGACGTCGCCGAGGAAGGCAGGCAGCCTCCTGGACAGGAGGGTGTTGTGGATGTCAGGCGTGGCGTAGATCTTCGCGTAGAGCCACTCGCTGCCTGGTGCATAGGGTGCCGGCGTCTCCTCTGCCGCGCCCCAGGCTGGCGGCGGGGCGTCGTGCCGTGGTGCCGTCCTGCCCCGCAGTGGCACTACGAGTTCGTTCGCGTGGTTGGCCGACCACCCGAACGCGTCCGGATGAGCTGCCAGATTCTCGAAGACCTCCACCTCGTGCGAGCCGAGTTCCTGGCGCAGCAGCATGCGGTGCATTGGATTGTCGAGATCGAGGGCGCACGTTTCGTCCCAGGACGCGATCTGGACGTGGCGCGGCACCTTCCAGAGCTCACGCCACTCGCGGAAGGCGTCCTCCCATTCATGCCAGGGCGTCTTCGTACCGGTCAGCTCGAGGGGCATCCGCCACTGTGCGGGACTCACGATGACCCGCCCGTGGCAGACCCTGGGCAGGAACGGCAGCGCATCCAGGCCACCCCAAGTCCAGGGCCTCCACGTGGACATGCCGGTAGAGGCGACCTCCACGAGGAAACGTGCCACGTCCGGCGCCGTGCGCTCAAGGCCGAGCGCGCTGAGTGACCGCGGGACGACGCGTTCGCCACTGTGCCGACTGACGAGGTGTAGTCCGGTATGGTCGGCCACGAGGGCGAGGTCCCGCCAGTCGGTGTTGCGCTCGGGCCCTCCGGCCGGGAAGACACCGATCGGGAGCTGGTCGGGGAGGATGTCGGGCACCTGGTTCACGTTCAGGTGTCTGGGACTGTTCGGTTCGAACCTCAGCTGGAGAAGTTTGGCGGAACCGTCCGGCCGGTCCACGAGCTTCTGCAGCGCCTCCGTGACACCCATGAGCGCGGCGAACCTGCCGAACGTTGCGCCGATCGTCTGCGATCCCTTGTATCGGGACATGACCAGCTGGAAGTCACCGTTGTCAATGTCAGCGGTGCTGCCCGCGACGAGGTGTACGCACAGTTCGAGATTGGCGGGGGGATCGACCTGCTCCGCCTTGCCGGTCTGGTCTGCCGTCAGTTGCTGTATCAGCTGTTCATCGAGAACGATCTCGTGGCAGCCCTTCATCAGGCTCTGCTGCACCATCCCCGCCAGGACATCCTCACGCCTGTTGCCGCTCCCGTGGGAGTGGTGGTGCCCGGACGACCTGGTGCTCCCCTTGTAGCCGGCCGGGAGACCGAGACCGTCATGCGGGTCGAGGACGCTCTGCACGCCGACGGCGGTGTTGTAGCCGTAGCGCTCGGTGAAGGCGGCGGTGTACTCGCGCATGTGCTCGGGAACCGATCGGCCAGGGGACATCCGCCACAGGTCCGCGGCCAGGCCCTCCAGTGATTCACCGACCGACACGGGGAGGCTGATATCGGCATCTATGCGGAGGTCGACCTGCATCGGAGGGCGGGGAAACCGTTGAATTGCCTGAAGGGCGTCCAAGGCCGACCGTAGGTGGCCGGTGCCGTGACCGAGGCCGGCGTCAGCGTATACCGCAAGGGCTCGGGCAGCGGTGCCGAGCGAGTCGGGCTGGTATTGCTGCCCGAGTGCTTCGACAGCTTCGACATCGACGTGACGGGGAGCGATCGAGGTGAGAAGGAAGCCCTTCCCGACCAACTGTTTGACGGCTCGTTCCACCGGCCCGAGGTCCGCCAGGCTCATGGATTGCGCCACAGAGCTGATCAGTTCCTTGCACGCCACAGGCTGCCGCGCGCCCTGCCTGATGCGTTCGACGAGTGGAGTGAGGCGGATGGAGACTTCCTGGATCTTGGCGCTCTCGTTCTCCGTGGCCCTGGCCCATGGCGAGTAGAGCTGATCGCCCCGCACGTAGCACAGATCGCTCAGGACGACCTGCGAGTCCAGCAGCAGATCGGTCGTCATCAGGGCGTCGGCGAACACCGCGTTGAACCAGCCGGCATCGGGCCGGACGGCTTTTCGGTGGCGATCGCCCACGACGGCTCTCGCCCTGGTACCGAAGGACGCGCCCACGACGCCAGCGAAGAGCCCGAACGGCGTGGGCCTGCCGGAGATGCGCATGGCGTATTTCGTCAGGGACACCGCGACCTTGAGCAACTTCCTCGGCTCCAGGCGCTCGCCGTTCTCGATTCTTACGAGGGTGCCTACCAGCGAGGGGCTGGCCAGCATGATCGCTTCCTTGAGTACGGGATTACTCGCCAACCGCTCGATATAGCTGCTCAGTTGCTGTTCCGATCCCTGCGGCCCGGCGTCGATCGCCATGCCGTGCCCATCCCACTCGAACGTTCCGACAGGCAGGGAGGCGAGCCGCACCATGATGGGGTCGGCAGCCTCGAACAGGTCTGATCGCATATCGCTGTGCCCTCGTTCTCTCGGGTGTGCAGGGTCGTCTGGATCTTTCGCCGAGCTATGCCAAGAGCAGGGCCGTCTCCCAAGCCGAAGCCGGAATGTCGTTCCTGGCATAGGAGTGCAGGGCCAGGGCAACGCCAGCCGCACCATCGAGGAACCCTGGCGAGTTGACCTTGACCTTCGGGTCCAGCACCGAGAACTGGAAGCCGAAGGGGTGTGACGGGTCGAACTGGCTGATAATGCGTCCAGCGAGGGAGTCGACGGCGTCCGAGAGCTGTGGGATGCCCAGCCCCTCGAACTTCCGGAGCAGGTGCATCAGCCCGGCCCAGCCGTGGCAGATGCCCGAATCGGACAGGCCGAGGTCGTCAAGGGGCGCGGCCAGAAGTCCTTGGACGGATTCCCGTGCCGCTGCTCTGTACTCCTCGATCCCCAAGGTGGTGCCGGCCAGCATCAGCGCGTAGGAAACACCGGGCTCCCCGTAGCACCAGGAAGGCCGACCACGGTGGGCGTGGCGCACAGGATTCCCTCCGGTGAACTCCTCGAAAGTCGCGATGTGCGGCCAGAACACGCCGAACTCGTCTCGCCTCGCCCAGCTCAGGAGCGTGTCCGAATAGCTCCGGATCGCTTCCTCCTGGCGGGCCACTGTGATGCCCGCCTGGTGTGCCGCCGCCAGCAGCGTCAAAGGGCCGGATATTCCATGGGCGAGCCCGAAGTTTCCGTGCCCGTCGCGCGGCTTCGGGTCCGGCGTGAACGCTCTCGGGTGGTGTTGCACCCACCACCTGGGCAGCTCGGTGCCGTCGGCCCATGTCGTGCCGGTGAGCGCGACCAGGTAGTCGAGTATTGCGCGCAGTGACTCGACGTTCTCTGTGGAGGGGCGGCCCAGGAAGTACCGACCGACACCGCTCAGGCCGCTGATCACGTCGAACGTGCGAAAGGTCGAGGAGATCCCTGGCGTCACTCCGGAGAGAATGGTGCCGCTGCCGGCGCGCATGGCGGAGTCGAGCGAATCGAGCGCGGATCTGTACCCACCCACGGCACGGTGCGCTGAGTTGACGGCAAGTGCCAGCGACCCGATGCCGTGATAGAGCCCTGGGTGGTTCAAATCCTGCTTGGTCACATATCGCTTAGCCTGCTCGAAGTACGCGTGGGCGACTGGCAGGTAGCTACGATCGACGGCCGCGTACTCGCTGAACAGGAGGGAGACGCCGGTGAACCCGTTTGCCAGTGAAAGCGGGGACCATATTCGCTCGTCTATCGATCCCGGGGCGAACGTTCCGCTCACCGAAGTGCCGGTCGCGGCTCGCTCCCAGCTTCTCAGCAGTTCAAGAACCTGAAGCACCGTGGCATTGGCGGCATCGCGTCGATCGGTATGCAAGTCTTCTCTACTCCATTGACGTCGTGACCGAATCCGCCCCGCGGTTCCGGCCGGTCATTCCTCAGGCGAAAGAAGTTCCGCTAGCCATTTGACCGACATTGGCTGACGGTGCTCGATGCCGAAGTGTCCGCCGCCGAAAAGCTCGAAGTGAATCCTGTGGTCCGGCACCTCGATGCGCTTCAGTTCGTTCCGGAACGCCTTTGCCCCGAGGTCAAGATGCCATTCATCATAGGTTCCGGCGTCGATCCACATCCCCTTCTGGGAGTGAAGCGCCTCGCAGTACTGCCCGACCATCCGCACTGGGTCCCAACGCAGCCAGCGTTCCCAGACTTCAGGAAGAATCTGCCCAGTACTGGTGTCGAATGGAAGTAGCGGGCGTCCATCGGGCCCGGGTGAGAAGCAAGCGGATATCCCCAGCACCTCCAGGAGCCGCATGTCCTCACCCTTGGTGAACGCGCGCCTTCCGCGAAAGTCTTCCCACCACTTCTCAATGCTGCCGTCGTAGGCGCGCAGCATCCGGGCGGCTTGCAGGAAGGCCGGGATGTATTGGGCTTCGTAGTGCGCGTCCCCGGAGTGAGTGGCGAACGCACCGAACAGGTCCGGCCGGAGCATGGCGGTCGCCATTGCACCGAATCCGCCGCTGGATTTTCCTGTGATGGCGCGGTGAGCACAGTCCTGGATGGTTCTGTATTCCTGGTCAACCCAGGGAACTATCTCTTCGCACAGATACGAGTGATAGCGGCCGGTGCCAGTGGAGTCGATGAACTGACTTCCGCCGTATGACGTCCAGGCATCGACGAACACGAGTATCGCGGGCGGGGCGTCTCCCCGGCGGAAGAGACCGTCCACCAGCTGTGGAACGTTCTGTCGGAACGGCGAATGCGTGCACCAGTCCTGCAAGGTCCCGGTAAATCCCTGAAGTAGGTAGATCGTGGGATACATGCGCTCAGATCCGGGATCGTAGCCCGGCGGCGTGTACACCCAGAGTGGCCTTACGTGAGGATCTCCAAGAATATTCTCCCGCAAGAGAGAGCTATCGATGGTGTGCTCCTCGATGAGGCCGGCAAGGGGTTCCGGAAACAGCGGCATGACTAAATTCCCTGCTGGAGTCGACTTCGGTGACGACTTCGTGCGGGCCGGTGTCCGGCCCGCTCCATGTCACCACGGTGGCACAAGTGGACAGCTCTGCCTCGACCCGCGAAACCCCTGCTTCATGCACTCCCCCGAATATCGCCAAAGGTTGGCAAAATCTTTGCCGCGACCTCGCGCTTTGATAGAAGTAGATTCGAGTTGCCTCGCTGGCCCGATTCGTACTCGATACGGCCACGGCCATGCCAGGACAGCCCGATATCCCCCTCCCCCAGTCGAATGTTAGGAGCAGTTGCCGTATGGATCAAGAGGCCTGACCGAGCAGAAGCGACATCATGACCCGCCGGGTCACCGGCACGGCCACACTGACCTGGCACGATCCACCCGGACTAGGAACGAGTGGGGGTATGCATGCGCGAGCTACTGAGGAAGATCTAGGCCCGGCAAGCCACCACCCGTGACGAGGCTGACCGGCTTCGCGAACAGACCGCCCTCCTCACCAACCAGCGGACCGCGGTCGAGCGCGTCCTGGTGATGAGGATCCGCGAAGACGGCTCTGACCGGAGTTCCGGATGCTGTTGGCGATCTTCCTGAGTGACGGGTTCGAGTCCCGTCACTCAGGTTCTGACAGAGTTGGTGGAAGCGGGTGGCCGGGCTTTCTCGACGGTCGGCGGTTACGTCGCTGGGATCGTGTTGGCTGAGGCGGACGATGTTGGTTCCGGCTGCGGTGAGGACGTGCTGGACGTGGGTCTTCGCTGTGCCTCGGTAGCGGCAGTTGCGGCGCCCGTGTGCGTGCACGGTCTCGGAGACGGTGGCCTCGCAGCCGGCCCTCATGGCGTATCGGCCCTGCCAGGCCTGGGTCTTCTGCTCTCTTCGGACGCGGTTCTGGATCTCCTGCAGGGGCTGTGGCAGGAGCAGGATGTGACGGCCTTTGCCGTCGACGTTCCCGGGGCACTTGGACCGGTCCTCGCAGGGCCGGCAGGTGGCACGGGGGAAGAGTACGGACAAGCGTGGCTGGCCGTCGGCGAGTGTGGGCTTCCAGGGCGGGCTGGTTGCGACGTTGGGGCAAGTGAGCGTCACCTCCTGTCAGTTGGCGCGGAAGTCCACCTTGTTGAATCCTGGAAGGGCCCGTGCCGTGGGCGCGAGCCGGACCGGTCCGACCAGGTCGATCCCGTACTCGGTCCTGGCACGGTGGATGGTGGCGGGGCTGGTGTAACCACCGTCGACCAGACGCTCCGCGGGTGCGAGGTCGCGCGCCGCGAGGTTCGAGTGGATCCGTTCGAGGGCGTCGATGTCCTGCTCTGGGTCGCACGTCTCGGTCTGGTGGTCCTTGTAGCCGACCCACTCGGCTTTACCGGGCTTGTGACTGAAACGGGCCTGTGGATCGTGCGGAGAGACGATCTCCACCGACGACCACTGCACCCGGGCCAAGGCGGGATCAGGCCTCCCGTCCGAGGCATCCGCGGACATCGAGCGCCGAGGGCTGTGACGCCGGCTCAGCCGGTCCCGCGTCTGCTTGGGCCCACGCCAGCGCAGAGCGCCGGTCTCGTCGTACCAGTACTGCTGGACCCAGACCTGCCGCAGGACCTCCACCCACGGCAACCGCCGAAGCCGGGCCGGAGCACCAGGCGCGAGAAGAGCATGGAACAGGCGCATGCCGTCCTCACCGACCGCGACCGCGTACCGCTCGCGCCCGGTCTTCTCCCGGGGCAGCCGGTCATAGCGCACCGGCCTGCCGTAACGCCGGGCCCACTCGGCGGTGACCAGGACGGACACCCAATCCTCGTCGGCGGCGGCCAAACCCTCCAGGGCCGCACGCAGGGTCTCGCCGACGAGCTCGGTCCGGTCCAGACGACGCACCGCCGCCAGAACATCTGTGGAGTCGGTGCGTCGGCACCCGCGCCGCTTGACGAGCCCCGCTTCCACCAGCCGGTCCACCATCACCGACAGCAGCCGGTCCGCGCGGTCGCCCTCGGCCATCCGGTCACGAAACTCGCTCAGCACGGAGAAGTCGAAACCCGGGTCATCCAGCTCCAGCCCCAGGCAGTAATTTCCAGTCCAGACGGCACCGGACCGCCCCAGCGGCCTGCCGATCGGTGAGGCGGTCCGCGTACTGCAGCACCGACACCAGCGCCAGACGAGCCGGCGACAGACCCCGGCGTCCGTCAGCGGGGTACCACTCCTCGAAATCACCGTCCATGAACAGCCCCTCAAGGTAATCCCGCACCCACATCGCCGCCGTGCCACGAGGGTTGCTCGCACGCGCCATCCGAGCGGTCAACGGCGGAATCCCCCACCCGGACCAGGAACCCATCGCCACCGCAGCCCACCCTTCGACCAGCCCGAACCTCCAGACCACAACAACAGGCAGACAAGCTCGGCCGCCATCAATCGACGGCGATCTCACCCTCACCAGTGAAGATCGACAACAGCATCCGCCGGTCAGAGCCCGGAAAACGAACGCCGGGGCGTCCGAGGACGCCCCGCCGCCGTGCGGTCCGGTCGCCTCAGTCGCCGGCGACGTACACGTAGGTGCCCGGCGCCTCGCTGCACTTACCCAGCAGTGCTTCCAGGCTCACCAGTTGTGAGTCGTCCCTCCAGGTCGGGATTCCCTGCACCTCCGCGCGCGCGGTGGCGCATTGCCGGGAGTCCAGCACGGTGTCCCCGTAGGGGTCGATGCCGGCGAGGACGGGGAACCCCTTGCGGGGGAGCTTCGTGACGACGTCCATCAGGACGTCGTGCTCATCCCCGAAGGATTCGGTGACCGTCCGCTGGAGGGAATCCCAGCTCCTCAGATCGGGGAGGTCGGAGTGCCAGAACACGTCCAGTCCCACGGTGAACTCCAGGCTTCGTCAAAGGGGGCAGGCGGTGAGCACCCTGCCCTTGTGTACCACGACCCCCGGACGGGTCCTCAGCGTTGAGGAGTTGAGACGTTGTCGGGGGCGCCGGTCAGCTCGTCAGCGGAAGCGTGAGGACGTGGACGAGTCCGCCCCCGGGGTTGGCCTCCACGGTGAGCCGGCCCGCGCCGCCGTCGGTGCCGTGAAGGTCCTGAGGGCCCCGGGGCTTCGCGTGCAGCCAGGGCCGGGCTCCGGCGGCCACGTCCGGGCCCCGGTCGGTCACCCGGATCTGCAGGGCGCCCGGCCCGCCGGGGCGCTCCGGCGCCGTGGTCGCCTGGACGAGCACGCGGGCTCCGGGCGGGGTGCGCAGCCACGCGGACCGGACCATCGCGGCGAGCGTCCGCTCCAGCCGGCCCTGGTCAATGGGGACGGGTGGCAGCCGGTCCGGAACGCGGACGGTCGCCGAACGCGTCGGCACCTCGGCCAGCGCGGCGGCGACCGCCGAGGACACGTCCGCCGGTCCGGGCCGCGGTGCACGGGCGTCGGGCGCGTGGACGGCGCCCGTGACGGTGGTGGCGACGTGGCGGCTGTGATCGCCCACTGGTGCTCTGTTCCGTTCGGTGGGTGTCGGCGGGTGGCGGATGAGGAGTGTCCGGGGTCCGGCCTGTCGGCCGCGTGTTCGGACACTCCATCACCACGCGATCCTCTCGGATGAAAGCTGAGGTATTGATGAGGCGACCATCGGGTGACAACGGCGGATCGGCACCCGCCGCGCGTCGGGCTACGACAGGGTCCACCGCCGGCTCTCGCCGCCGTTGCCGTCCGGATCTCATGCGGGATGCTGTCGTTGGTGGCGAGGTCGGGTCGTCGAGGCAGTGGCCGGACTCCCCGCCCGCGGACCACCTCGGTACTGTGGTGGCCCGGAGCGTGGGAAGGGTGGGCCTGATGGGGGCGGGAGCGTGGCGCGGGCCGCTCGTCCGGCTGCGGATGCGGCTGTTGGCCGAGATCAATGCGACCGTGCACGGGCAGGACCTGCACCTGGAGCGGTACGACCGTCCGGCCGGGGACCCCGGGCTGTACGGTCCGGACAGCGTGGTGTGGCGGGTGCACGGGCACCCGGCCGGGATGCTGGCGGGCGGCTTCGCGGCCCTGTTGCTGCAGTCCCTGCACCCGGTGGCGATGGCGGCCGTCGACGCGCACTCCGACTTCCGGGTCGATCCGACCGGCCGGCTCAACCGGACGGCCCGCTTCGTCACCACGACCACGCTCGGCTCGACGGCGGCGGCCGAGGCGGCGATAGCCGGCGTCCGGAGGATCCACCCGCGGATCCGGGGCACCGCGCCGGACGGCCGCCCGTACCGTGCCGACGATCCGGAGCTGCTCACCTGGGTGCACACCGCCGAGGTGCACTGCTTCCTGACCGGCTACCAGATCTTCGCCGCGACCCCGCTGACCGCCGCCGAGTGCGACCGCTACTACGCCGAGGCCGCGCGCGTCGCCGAACGGCTGGGCGCCACCGCGATACCCGGGTCGCGCGCCGAGGTGGCGGCCTACCTGGCCCGGATCCGGCCGGAGCTGCGGGTCACGCCGCCGGCCCTGGACGTGTTGCGCCTGCTGCGGGGCTTCGGCCGCAGTCGTCGGGAGCGCGTTGCCGTCCGGGTGCTGACGAACGCCGCGATCGCCCTGCTCCCGGACTGGGCCAGGGCCGAACTCGGCGTGCACCGGCCCCGGTTGGTCCGGGCGCTCTGGGACCGCCCGGTGGCGCGGACCGCCGGCCGGATCATGGTGTGGGCCTGCGGCCCGTCCCAGATCCGCGCCGTCGCGTACGCACGGGCCACCGCGACGTCCACGACCGTCGTCCACGTCGAGGAGATCGGTTGACGGTCGCCACGTCCGCCCCGCGCCCGGTCCTGTACCTGTTCGGCTCCGCCGCCCCGCCGGTGCTGAGCGCGGCGCAGATCGTGCGGCACGCCCAGTTCAGGGGGTGGGACGTCGCGCTTGGGCTCACCCCGACCGCGGCGGGCTGGCTCCAGGACGAGATGTCCAAGCTGAGGCGGCTGACCGGCCATCCGGTGAAGTCCACCTACCGGCGGCCGGGCGAACCGGACGTCCTCCCGCCCGCCGACGCCGTCCTGTTCGCGCCCGCCACGATGAACAGCATCAACAGCCTCGCCCTCGGGCTCACGACCTCCTGGGTCGTGGGGTACGCGGCCGAGGCGATCGGCAAGGGAATCCCGGTGACGGTGGTGCCGTGCCTGAACACGGCCCTCGCCGCGCACCCCCAGTTCCCGCGCAGCGTCGAGACGTTGCGCGGGGCCGGGGTCCGGGTGCTGCTGGGCGACGGAGGCTTCGTGCCGAACGATCCAGGCGAGGAGCGACCCGAGGGGTACCCCTGGGAGGCCGCGCTCGCGGCCGCCAAGGAGTCCCTTGAGCGGTGACACCCCGTCGTACCCCTACCGCCCGGGGGCGGTCGTCGGCGGGGCGTCCAGCACGCGGAAGGAGATGCCCGCCGCGATCAGCCGGTCGATCAGGGGGCGGCCCATCGCCACTGCCGTGGTCAACTGACCTGCCACCGGCGGCAGGTCGTCGTAAGCCAGGCACAGTGCCGACTCAGCCAGCATCTTCGCCGTCTCCTGGTAGCCGGGATCGCCGCCGGACACCTCGGTGAGGAGCGTTTGCCCGCCCTGCGTCCGCGCCGCGAAGCGGACGGCGAACCAGGAGCGCGCCCGCTGCTCCGCGTTCGGGCCGTCGCCGGGCTTGCGCAGCCGGCCCAGGGCCCGGCGCAGCGTGGGCAGTTGGGCGGCGACGGCGAGGGCCGTCACCGTGGCGACACCGGCGAGGGCGATCGGCAGCCGTCGTACCGCCGCGTAGTGCGCGTAGGCGAAGTCCGGGCCGTACTCGTCCAGTGCGGCGGCCGAGCGGGAGACCACCTGCGGGTCGATCGTGGGCATCGGCACGGCCCACGCGCGGGCCGCCCGTGACCGGTGCGGCCGGCCGGCCGGGGTGTGGACCAGCCGTCCCTTCGGCCGGGGTTCGGCGGCGCGGCGCTCGCGGGCGGCCCGGGCCATCGCGCGGGGCCGGGAGAAGGCCGTCATGGCCGAGGCGAAGGTGCCGCCGGAGATGGTGCCGCCCGCGCGGACGAAGCCCTCGACGGAGACCCGGGCCGACGGTCCTACGCGGCGGAGCAGTTCCTCGACCGTGAACAGCACGCCGAGGTCGTGCGGTACGGAGTCGAAGCCGCAGGAGTGCACCAGCCGCGCTCCGGTGGCCACCGCGCGCTCGTGGTGCCGCAGGTACATCCGGTCGACGAACTCCGGCTCGCCGGTGAGGTCCACGTAGTCGGTGCCGCTGTCCGCGCAGGCTGCCACCAGCGGCTCGCCGTGCCGCAGGTACGGGCCGACCGTGGAGATCACCACGCGGGCGGAGGCGGCGACGTCGCGCAGCGCCGCGCGGTCGGCGGCGTCCGCGATCAGCAGGGGGAGGTCGGCGCAGCGCGGGTCGATCCGCGCCAGCCGCGCCCGGACGGCGGCGAGCCTGCCCTCGTCCCGCCCGGCGAGTGCCCAGCGGCACCCCTCGGGTGCGGTGCGGGCCAGGTACTCGGCGGTGAGCCCGCCGGTGAACCCGGTGGCACCGAACAGGACGAGGTCGTACGGGCGGGGCTCGGCCATCAACGGTCCCTACTCACGGGTAATCGACGGCGCCACGCTAGGAGCCGGTCGTGGCGGTGTCAACGGTCCGGGCCCCGGGTTTCCATCGGGGCGTGCTTGGCGCTACTTTGAACGTGTTCAATTTAACCCTCGGGGGGTACGGGATGACCGAAGAACCGTCGCTGCAGCACGCCGCTCTCGTCGAAGCGGAGCCCGATCGTCACCGGGTCCGCCCCAGCGCGCGGGTGCTCGTCGCCCTGGCCGTGGTCGCGTGGGTGCCGTTCGTCGCGGAGGGGCTGCACTACCCGGCGAGCCCGAGGTACTGGGCCCTCCTCTTCACGCTGGTCGGGCTGACCGCGCTGCCTTTGGTGGTGCCGGGAGATCCGGGGTTCCGGATCACCTGCCTCGCCGTCGGCTGGCTCCAGTTCGCGATCGAGATCGTGCTCTCTGTCCCGTTCCTGCTGCTCGCGGTGCCCTTCTTTGTCTTCGTCTGCCCGTCGGGTGTCGTGCTGCTGCTCGCGAGTCGGCGCAACCGCGGCACGGTCGGCACGGCGATGCCGGTGCTGCTCGCGGCCTGCCCGATCCTGCTCCTGGCGCACGGCGGGTGGACGCACATGTAGCAGGCGTGCTCACCGCCGGCGGCAGAGCCGCCCGTCGGGGGTGCCCAGCAGGTGGCGCAGGGGTTCGATGACGACCGGGCCGCAGTACCGGACGGTACTGCGGCGGACGCCGGCCCGGGCGAGGGTGTCGTCGGCGCCGGAGCCGGAGACCGAGAGGCGGGCGACGGTCGTTCCGGCCGGGGTGTCGATGACCAGTTCGTCCAGGCGGCTCCAGCCGCGGCGGGCCAGGCGGTACGGGACGGTGCCGTCGATCGCCGCGGCGGCGGCCAGGGTGGTGGTGTCGCCGGGGGTGAGCATCCGGTCGCCGGGGACGGGCAGGGGCCGGACGGCGAGGCGCCGGTACTGGTACTGCCCGACCGCGGCGGCCCGCAGGCCGGTGCCGATCCGCGCCGGGCCGAGCAACCGGGCCGCTGCGCGGGCGAGTTGGGCCAGCCGCCAGCCGAGGCGGGCGGTGAAGGCGTCGGCGAAGAGCTCCCGCTGGTCGTGGACGCCGAGGTCGGCCGCGTCCACGAAGAGGTACGGACGTCCGGCGGAGACGAGCGAGACCTCCATTCCGTCGACGGGCAGGAGGGCGCTGCCGGACGGCAGCAGGTCGCCGAGCCGCCGTGGCCGGCGGTAGGCGAACTCCAGGCCGAAGCCCGTGCCGCTGCGGTCGAGCTCGCACAGCACCCGGTGCCCGGTGTCGACCACGTTGATCCGCGCCCGGGATGCCGGGCGGTCGCGCGGCAGCCAGGCCAGCCGGTCGGCCACCGCGACCGCGGCGAGGAGCGCGTGGCCGCCGCCGTGGCGCTCGGACCGGTAGTCCAGGTCGAACCGCGGGTCGCGGGAGGGCTCGATCATCGCGATGGCCGAGACGGGGACGCGGTAGGTGTCGGCCACCCAGCTCCGCGCGATCAGGAGGGCCTCGTCGAGTTCCCGTCCGTCCGGGGGCAGCACCCGCCTGTCCAGGACGAGCACGGGGCGGGTGCTGCCGCCGGGGTGGGACAGGTGGCCGATCATCGAAGCCCCTCCGGTGCGGTCGCTGAGGTGCGACGAAGGATGCGGGATCCGGGCCGGGCCGGGCAACGACCGTGCGGTGAACGGTCGCCGAACGGCGCATTCGGGCAGGTCGGCGATATTCGCGGAGTTCTTCCGGGTTGGCCCCTCCGCGTCAAATTCGGGGTGTCTTCGGGAATTGGTCGACCGTTCGCCGGACGGACATGGCAACCGGCTCGCGCAGGCTTGTAGCGTCCCGGATCGCCGATCGGACGGTGCGTGAATTCCGCCTGATCACGACGGATATTCGCCACGGATATCCGCCATGGACATTCCATTCCCTTGCCCGGAGGTCTGAACTCGTGGTCGACCATCTCCAGGCGCGTTTCGCCGGCCCCGTGCAGTCGGTGTTCCGCGTCGTCGCCGGACTCCTCTTCGCCTGCCACGGCACCGCCTCGCTCTTCGGCTTCTTCGGCGGCGCCGCGGGCACCCACGGCGGGACGCTCCACCTCGGGGCCTGGCCCGGCTGGTGGGCCGCCGCCATCCAGCTGGCCGGTGGCGCGCTGGTGCTGCTCGGCCTGTTCACCCGGCCCGCGGCCATGATCTGCTCCGGCTCCATGGCGTACGCGTACTTCGTCGTCCACCAGCACCACGGCCTGTTGCCGATCGAGAACGGCGGCGAGCTGTCGGCCCTCTACTGCTGGATCTTCCTGCTGATCGCCACGCTCGGTCCGGGCCCGTGGGCCGTCGACGAGGTGCTCCGATCAGGCCGGATCCAGCAGACCGCGGAGTCCGGCGCCGAACGGTCGGCGGTCGCCGGCTGAGGCGTCCGGCGGTCACCCGTCCGGTGGCGGTGGTCCCCACGCGGGACCGCCGCCACCGCGGTGGTGGCCGGGGGGCCCCGCCCCGGTCGGCGCCTGGTAACGGGCGCCCCGGGGGGGGGGGGCGCGGGGGGGGGCGGGGGGGGCGGCCCGGGGGGGGGGGGGGGGCCCCCCCCCGCCCCCCCCCCCCCCACCGCGGTCGTGCCGGAGGCGCCCGGCACGGTTCGGCGAGTGATCACGGAGGCTCCTGGCGCGTGGGGGAAGGGGCGGCGGCAGCCGGTTGTCCGGAATCGATCGGTCCGTCCGCCGGTTCCCCGGCGTCGTCGAACGCCGCTTCGAACGGCCCGATCCCCGGTACGGCCTGGTCATCCGCGGCGGCGGGACCTCGGGCCCATGTCCTGAACGCGCTGTCGGTGGCCACGACGGGAGGTCTCCGGATCATCGCGCGTGAGGGCTCTGCGTATCCCCGTCGTCACAGGTCACCCCGTACGTCGGCGGCTCCGGGGCGTCCTCCGGTGGTCACCGCCCGGTAGATCAAGATTCAGCTCTCGTGCACGTGTTTCACACATCCCCCACTTTGGGTGCCCCCGATGCTCTACATTGATGTCCACTTCGCTCGGTTCGACGCGGGGCGACGATCGATGATTCACGGGTCCGGCGCTGCGCATGGCCGGTAGTCGCGTCCCGGCGGCAGCCGTGGGGGCGGTGAATTCCCGGCGCCCGGAAATCGGGCTTCGAGTGTGGAGAGCGACCGCCGGCGGATTCCCGTCCATTTCGGGATTCCGGCAGGACATGCGAGTCCGTCGGTGCTTTTTTGGGGGATGTACACGTAGCGCTGCAGGAGTCGATTTCGCCATGCCCGGGAGCGGGACCTCCCGGCGGTAGGAACAGCGCGGCACGGGAGGCGGCGGGGCCTCCCGAAGGGGAGGAATCAGGTGCGGGAGGCGAGAGCCTCCCGGGGGGAGGAATCGTGTGGAGCGAGCACGTCGAACCCACTGGTGACCTGGAAGGGGCTGTCGAGCAGGGGGAGGGGGAATTAGTCCGCCCGTTCCAGGCGGTGCGGGGGCGCCCGGTGAACGGGAGGATCGGGCGGCCCGAGAGTGACTGGGAGCAGCAGTACCGCCGTACGGTGATCATCGGCGACACCGTGACCACCGCCTTCGTGGTGGCGGCGATCGGCGGGTTCTTCGGGGTCAGGGACGCGGCCAACTGGCACGAGAAGTGGGGGATCCTCGCCTTCGGCACCGAGCTCCTGGTGCTGGCGGCGCTGGCGACGACCCGGTCGTGGGCGCCGGCCGTGCTCGGCCAGGGCGCCGAGGAGTTCCGCCGGCTCGGACGCGCGCTGTTCGCGGCGGCCGTCGTCCTGTCGCTCGGCGGGATCGCCCTCACCTCGACCAACATCAAGCTCTGGATCTTCGTCGCGATCCCGGCGATCACGGGCGTCACCATGACCGAGCGGTACCTGCTGCGCCTGTGGCTGCACAAGCAGCGGAAAGAAGGGCGGTGCCTGCGCCCGGTGCTGGCCGCCGGGAGTCCGGCCACCATGCGCGACCTGATCGCCCGGACCCGCAAGTTCCCGCACCTCGGCTGGCGGGTGGAGGCGGTCTGCACGCCGTACGCCCTCGGGCTGGGCGGTGACCGGCTGGACGGCGTGCCGGTCGTGGGCCGGCTGACGGACGTGGCCAACCACGTCCGCCGCGACGGCTACCGGGTCGTCGCCGTCACCCCGGACCCGTACTGGACACCGGACCGGCTGCAGCGGCTGGCCTGGAAGCTCGAAGGCAGCGACGCCGAGATGGTCGTGGCCCCGGTGCTGATGGAGGTGGCCGGACCGCGGCTGCACGTCGACGCGGTGCTCGGCATCCCGATGCTGCGGGTCAGCATGCCGACCTTCACGGGGGGCCGGCGGGCCGTCAAGGAGGTCGTCGACCGGCTGGGCGCCGCTGTCCTGCTGGTCCTGTTCGCGCCGCTGATGCTGCTCGTCGGGCTGCTCGTGCTGGCGGACAGCCGGGGCGGGGCGTTCTACCGCCAGCACCGGGTCGGCAAGGACGGCCGCGAGTTCACCCTGGTCAAGTTCCGCACCATGGTGGCCGGGGCGGACCGGGCCAGGGCCGCGCTGGCCGACCGCAACGAGGGCGCCGGCCTGCTGTTCAAGCTCCGCCGGGACCCGCGGGTGACCCGGGTGGGCGGGGTGCTGCGCCGCTACTCGCTCGACGAGCTGCCGCAGCTGCTCAACGTGCTCACCGGGTCGATGTCGCTGGTCGGCCCGCGGCCCCCGCTGCCGGAGGAGTCCGCCGCGTACGGACCGGACATCCGGCGGCGACTGCTCGTCAAGCCCGGGCTCACCGGCCTGTGGCAGATCAGCGGGCGCAGCGACCTGCCGTGGGAGGAGGCGGTGCGGCTGGACCTGCGGTACGTGGAGGACTGGTCGCTGGCCCTGGACACGGTGATCTTGTGGAAGACCCTGCGGGCGGTGCTCCAGGGGCAGGGGGCGTACTAGCCGCCAGGGGCGCCGCACAACGCGACGACGCACGACGCGACAACGCACAACGCGACAACGCACGGCACGTGGACGGCAGGCCGGATCGGCCTGCCCGAGGGGAGGAACGGGTCATGAGGGTCAGCGTCCTGGGGCTCGGCTACGTGGGCTGCGTGTCGGCCGCGTGCCTGGCCAGTCTGGGGCACGAGGTCATCGGCGTGGACGTCAACCAGGTGAAGGTCGACCTGGTCAACGACGGCAAGGCCCCGGTGGTCGAGGAGCGGATCGGCGACCTGATCGCCGAGATGGTGCGGACCGGGGCGCTGCGCGCCACCACCGACGTCCGCGAGGCGGTCCTGGGCAGCGAGGTGTCGCTGGTCTGCGTGGGCACGCCGTCGGAGCCCAACGGCGGCCTGTGCACCACGTACCTGGAGCGGGTCGCCGAGCAGATCGGCGCCGTGGTGGCCGAGCGGGGCGGGCGGGGCGGGCGGCACACCGTCGTGTTCCGCAGCACCATGCTCCCGGGCACCTGCCTGAACCTGCTGGTGCCCATCCTGGAGAAGCACGCCGGCGGCACGGCCGGGACGGACTTCGGGGTCGCGGTGAACCCGGAGTTCCTGCGCGAGGGCACGAGCGTGCGGGACTTCTTCGACCCGCCGAAGACCGTCATCGGCGAGCTCGACCCGGCGAGCGGGGACGTGGTCGCGGCGCTGTACGAGGAGCTGCCCGGCGAGGTGTTCCGGGTGCCGGTCCCGACGGCCGAGGCGATCAAGTACGCGGACAACGCGTTCCACGGCCTCAAGATCGGCTTCGCCAACGAGTTCGGCGCGGTGTGCCAGGCGCTCGGGGTGGACTCGCACCAGGTGATGGACGTGTTCCTGGCCGACCGCAAGCTCAACATCAGCCCCGCCTACCTGCGGCCCGGCTTCGCCTTCGGCGGCTCCTGCCTGCCCAAGGACCTGCGCAGCCTGGTCCACGCGGCACGGCGGGCCGACGTCTCGGTGCCGATCCTCTCCCACGTGCTGCCCTCCAATGCCGACCACCTCCAGCGCGCGGTGGAGCTGGTCGAGCGCACCGGCAAGCGCCGGGTCGGCCTGTTCGGCCTGTCCTTCAAGCCCGGCACCGACGACCTCCGCGAGAGCCCGCTCGTCGAGCTGGCCGAGCGGCTCTTCGGCAAGGGCTACGACCTGCGGATCTACGACCCCAACGTGAACCTCTCCCGGCTGCTCGGCGCGAACCGCGAGTACATCGAGACCCGGCTGCCACACCTCGCGCAGCTGCTCGCCCAGTCCGTCGACGAGGTGCTCGACCACGCCGAGGTGTGCGTGGTCGGGACGAAGGACCCCGCGGTGCTGTCCGCGTTGCCGCACGGCGGCGACGGCCCCGCGATCGTCGACCTCGTCCGCCTGCCCGACGCCGAGGCGCGCCGGGCCGAGCCGGGGTACGCGGGCCTTGCCTGGTGACGCGGCCGGCGGCGACGGGCGGGGCCGTCGCGCGCTGGTCCTGGTGGAGAACCTGTCGGTGCCGTTCGACCGGCGGGTGTGGCAGGAGTGCACGACGCTGCGCGACGCCGGCTGGACGGTGCACGTCATCTGTCCGCAGGGCACCAAGCGGGACACCGAGCCGGAGGCGGAGATCGACGGGGTGCGGATCCACCGCTACCCGTTGCGCGCGGCCACCGGCGGACCGGCCGGCTACCTGCGGGAGTACGGAACGGCGCTGTGGCACACGGCCCGGCTGGCCCGCAAGGTCGGCCCGGTCCACGTCGTCCACGCCTGCAACCCGCCCGACCTGCTGTTCCTGCCGGCCCTGTGGCTGAAGCGGCGCGGCGCGCGGTTCGTCTTCGACCAGCACGACCTCGTGCCCGAGCTGTACCTGTCCCGGTTCGACCGCGGCGAGGACCTGCTCTACCGCGGCGTGTGCGCACTGGAACGGCTGACCTACCGGGCCGCGGACGTCGTGCTCGCGACGAACGAGAGCTACCGGGACGTCGCGCTGCGCCGCGGCGGTCTGCGGCCGGAGGACGTGTTCGTGGTGCGCAGCGCGCCCGACACCGAGCGGTTCCGGCCGGTGGAGCCCGAGCCGGAGCTGAAGCGCGGCAAGCCCCATCTGCTGTGCTACCTCGGCGTGATGGGCCCGCAGGACGGCGTCGACTACGCCCTGCGGGCGCTCGCGAAGCTGCGCGACGACCTCGGGCGGACCGACTGGCACGCGGTGTTCGTCGGCGGTGGCGACACCTTCGACGAGATGGTGGCGCTGTCCCGGCGGCTCGGGCTCGCGGAGCAGGTGGAGTTCACCGGGCGCGTCCCGGACGCCGACCTGGTGCGCTACCTGTCCAGTGCGGACGTGTGCCTCTCGCCCGACCCGCGCAATCCGCTCAACGACGTGTCGACCATGAACAAGGTCCTGGAGTACATGGTCATGGGCCGGCCGATCGTCTCGTTCGACCTGCGGGAGGCACGGGTCTCGGCCGGTGACGCCGCCGTCTACGCGCCCGCGAACGACGAGGCCGAGTTCGCCCGGCTCGTCGCGCTGCTGATGGACGATCCGGAGAAGCGGGCCTGGATGGGCAAGCTCGGCCAGGAGCGGATCAACGGGCCGCTCGCCTGGCGCAACTCCCAGCGCGCGCTGCTCGACGCCTACGCCGCCGCCTGCCGTCCGCTCGTGAACGGCAGCCGCACCCCGGGCCGTCGGGCAGGGAGAAGGCCTCGGCGTTGAGCGACGAAACGATACGCCTGGTCACGGTCGGCCGGATCCTCCGACGGCGGTGGCGGCTCCTGGCCGTCCTCGCCGTGGTGGGTGCGCTCGTCGGGTACGGCACGTCCCTGCTGTTCCCGCCGCGCTACACGACGTCGGCGTCGGTCCTGCTGCCGGGGGTGTGGCAGGACCGCGAGCTGCTGACGCAGGCCCAGATCGCGACCAGTTCGGTGGTGGTCGACCGGGCGGCCGCCACCCTGGGCTGGACCGGCGTCACCGGCACCAAGCTCCAGGACCGGGTGAGCGCCACGGCGTCGGACGGGAACATCATCAAGATCTCGGGCACGGCCGAGACCCCGGAGCGCGCGCAGCAGCTCTCCGACCAGGTGGCCCATCAGTTCGTCGCGTTCGCCTCGCACGTCGCGGGCGACAGCACCGACCCCGAGGCGGCGCAGCCCGAGGCGCTGCGCCAGCTCGTGCTGCAGGCCGGCCGCAACATCAGCGACCTCGCCGCCGCAGCCGGTCCGGGGCAGACCGTGGACAGCGTGTCGACCCGTACCGAGCTGGCGAAGCTGCGCACCGCCCTGCAGGACGCCATCAAGAAGCTGGACCAGGTCGACCCGGCCGCCAACAAGGCCAACATGGTCGTCATGGGGTCGGCGCCCCGGCCGTCCGGCGAGGCGCCGCCGACGAGGATCCAGCTCGTCGCCGCCGGGGCGCTGCTGTTCTTCCTGGTCGCGCTGGTCGGCCACCTCGCCGCCGGGCGGACGAGCCGCCGGCTGCGCACCGGACCGGAGATCGCCGCGGCGCTGGGGTCGGTGCTCCTCGGTGCCGTCGACGTCCCCGGTGACCGGTCCGCCCACCGGGCCGACGGCCGTGGCCCCCGGGCCCTGGTCCGCCGGCTGCTGGGCACGGACGTCCGGTGGGACCTGCCGGCCCCGCGCGTCTCCGGCGACGAGGCCGGCCGGCGTGGGGGCGAGCGGGGGGGGTG